>JACPPR010000081.1 GCA_016190895.1 Chloroflexota bacterium
CAACTGATTGTCTTCGAGCAGGTAGTAGCTCAGCCGGAGTTGACGGCTATGGCCAATAAACTGAGCGATACTTATTCCGGCGCTACCGCTTCACAGATTAAGGCCAAGGGTGCTGGACTTCCCGCTCACGAGCAGCAGGTGACTGATTGCCTGGTGAAGCTGATGGAAGCTGAAGACAAACAGGGACACGATGATTCTTACCTGGATGGTTTGCACTTCACTCTCAACCAGCCCGAATTTGCCAATAGCCGCTGGTTGACGCAAGCCCTGACCGAATTAATCGAGCAGAGGAGCCTGTTGAGAAGCATCGCCTCATCCCAGCCGGGTGGAGAAGGGGTGCAGGTAATTATCGGCAAAGAGAACAAGGTAGACGCCCTCCGTGATTACAGCGTGGTACTGAGCCGGTACGGTTTGCCGGATGAGGCGGAAGGTATTATTTGCGTTATCGGCCCTACCCGCATGCCTTACGCCCGTACTATGGCTACAGTCGGTTTTCTCTCCCGTGTGCTGGGTGGGCTGGTCGCCAGGCTATACGGAGCGAAATTAGGTCTGTCGGACCTGCCTCCGGTAACGCCGGCTGATGACTAACTGGGGAGTTCACTAAACAAAAGATGATTCAACAACAACCTGAAGAGCGTGATAACGGACCGGATTTAGGTATCGCCAGGATAGAGATAAGCGAACTGCGCAAGGCTCTGGCTGAGGAGAAGGAGAAAGCCGAAAAATACCTGACTAGCTGGCAGAGAACTCAGGCTGACTTCGCTAACTACAAGCGCCGGGCGGAGCAGGATAAAGAAGAATACATCAAATTTGCCAGCTCAGGACTGATACTCAGTATCCTGCCATTTCTCGATGACCTGGAACGGGCGCTCGATTCCGTTCCGCCGGACCTGGCGGAAGCTAGCTGGGTCAATGGTGTCAGGCTTATCGAGCGTAAGTTCCTGAGCGCCCTCGAGGGCCAGGGTGTCTCGATTATTAGGTCACTGGGCGAGCCTTTCGACCCCCGTTTTCACGAAGCAATAAGGCAGGCTCCCGGTAAAGAGGGGGTTGTTCTCGAAGAAATACAAAGGGGCTACAAACTTCAAGACAGGGTTCTCCGCCCGAGTCTTGTCGTAGTGGGTAACGGAGAAACAGAAAGCGAATAATATTTAGAACTGAGCCTGAAACACGGGTATTAGCTCTAGAATTCAGGAGGATATTTTATGGGGAAAGTTATCGGAATAGATTTAGGAACGACATTCAGTGAAGTAGCTGTGATGCAGGCAGGAGAACCGGTGGTCATCCCCTCGTCAGAGGGTGGCAACCTGACTCCTTCCGTAGTGGCGATAAGCAAGACAGGAGAACGTCTGGTCGGCCAGATTGCCCGGCGCCAGGCTATCGTCAACCCTGAGAATACCGTTTACAGTATCAAACGGTTTATGGGTCGTAAATGGGGAGAGCCGCCGGGGCGGGAACTGCCTGTTGAAGAGGATGCCCGCCGTAAGACCTATAAGGTGACCAAGGCGCCGAACAATGAAGTGCGGGTACTTTTAGGCGGCAAGGAATACGGTCCGCCGGAGATTTCGGCGATGATTCTGCAGAAGCTTAAGGCTGATGCCGAAGCGTTCCTCGGTGAGAAGGTTACCGAGGCCGTCATCACCGTGCCTGCCTACTTCAATGACAGCCAGCGGCAGGCGACCAAGGATGCCGGCAAGATTGCCGGACTCGAGGTGCTGCGCATCGTCAATGAGCCGACGGCCGCCGCACTGGCTTACGGGTTGGATAAGAAAAAAGAGGAAACTATCGCTGTCTACGACCTCGGCGGCGGCACCTTCGATATTTCCATTCTGGAGCTTGGCGAAGGCACTTTCCAGGTCAAATCCACCGCCGGCGATACTCACCTCGGCGGCGACGACTTCGACCAGAAAATCATGGACTGGCTGATTAGCGAGTTCAAGCGCGACCAGGGCATCGACCTGTCTAAGGATAAGATGGCCCTGCAGAGGCTGAAAGAAGCTGCCGAGAAAGCCAAAATCGAGCTATCTACCGTGCAGCAGACTGAGATAAACCTGCCATTTATTACCGCTGATGCCAGCGGTCCCAAACACCTTACCATAACTCTCAGCCGCACTAAACTGGAGCAACTGGTTATGGACCTGGTTGAGAAAACCCTGGAACCGTGCCGTCACGCAATGACCGATGCCGGCAAGACGGCCGCCCAGATTGATGAGGTAGTTCTGGTTGGCGGACAGACCAGGATGCCCCTGGTCCAGCAGAAAGTTACCCAGTTCTTTGGCAAGGAACCCAATAAGGGGGTTAATCCTGATGAGGTAGTCGCCATCGGGGCGGCAATTCAGGGTGGGGTGTTAAAGGGAGAAGTGAAAGACGTCCTGCTGCTCGATGTTACCCCGCTGACGCTGGGCATCGAGACGTTGGGTGGGGTGGCTACCCCGCTGATTCCCCGTAACACCACCATCCCCACTTCCAAGAGCCAGATTTTCAGCACGGCGGCTGACAACCAGCCCAGTGTCGAAATCCATGTCTTGCAAGGGGAGCGGCCGATGGCGCCCGATAACCGGACTCTGGGGCGGTTTATGCTCGATGGTATCCTGCCGTCCCCGCGGGGACTGCCTCAAATTGAGGTGACCTTCGATATCGATGCCAACGGCATTCTTAGCGTCAGGGCTCACGATAAGGGCACCGGCAAAGAGCAGAAAATAACTATCACCGCTTCCAGCGGACTGAGCAAGGACGAAATAGCCCGCATGCAGCGTGAGGCGGAAGCGCACGCTTCGGAAGATACTAAGCGTAAGGAAGAAGCGGAAACTCGCAATAACGCCGATACCCTGGTCTACACCGCTGAGAAAACGATGCGAGACTACAAGGATAAAATCCCGGCCGATTTGAATTCTGAGATAGAAGGCAAGATTCAGGCGGTACGCTCGGCGATGCAGGGAACCGACCTCGAGGCAATCCGCCAGGCAACCCAGGCACTCAATGACGCCATGCAAAAGGTAGGTTCGGCTGTCTATCAGCAGCCACCGCCGCCCCCGCCGGGTGGTGAGCAGCCGCCCCCGGGCGGTGAAACGCCTCCAGGTAAGGGTCCTGATGAAGGGACTGTAGAAGGAGAATTCCGAGAGGTCTAGCCGGAACCGGAAGTAAGGATGAAGAGGGGGCTAACGCCCCCTCTTTTTTTGACTTCGGCTCTGCTGCATTTAGGGTGAATAGCCCAGTTTCTTGCGTACCCTCAGCACTTGACCATAGGTATAGGGGTCAGCAACAAGTTCGGGGTCCCAACTAGATTCGTCAAGGAGGTCGAACCATTTTACCTCCGCGATGCTGTACTCGCTCGCTGCCTCCGGTTCGGGTTCGAAGCCCGGCCTTGCTTCACCCTTGTTTGGTTCGCAAAGATAGGTCTTCCGTGACAGGTACTTAACTTTCGTGGGGTTAGGTTCATCCAGGAGAAGTGATACTATTCTGACGTTAAGATTGGTCTCCTCTTTCATTTCCCGGCGGACGCAATCCTCCTCGGTTTCACCAGGTTCCATACCGCCGCCCGGAAGAATCCAGTAGCTTCTGCCACTCTCGTGTTCACGATGCTTTATCAAGAGGATGTGATTATCTCGAATTATTGCGCCCTGGTAGCGCACGTCGCGTTCTGCCATCACGGTCTCCTGTTTACGCGGTTGTGCGAAAGAAACTCAATAAACCTCATCGTGCTTACCGATGTCAATCAGCAGGATGTTTTGCTCATCCAGAAATTGGAACACTATGCGGCAATCGTAGGCAAAGACGAAAGCGGACAGACCTTTCAACTTACCACTAAGCTTGTGAGTTCTCAAGGAAGGGTGATGCGGGTTAGCAACAAAGGTTTCCAGAGCTTGGGCAATCTTAGGCTTCAAATCTGGACTAGCAGTCACTATTCTCTTGTAAGCCCTTTTGAAGCTGCTACCCCAAATTAAATTGGTCACGCCTCAAGCTCTCGGAGTAGGTCCGAGACTATTCCTTTAGAGGTTAAACCCTTCCTATACTCCTCAAGTGTTTGACGAGCATTTGCTAGGATATCCTCTCGCCTTTTCTCCTTGTATCTGTTTGTGATAAGTTCAACCAGCAAGTCCTGCTCGTCTAAAGGCATTTCATCTACCTTACACAGTATCTCATCCAATACGTTTTGGGACCCCATAGCAGCCTCCCTCAAATAGTTCAGTTTAACATCGCTGAATGGCTTCGTCAAATACGTGAAACTTATCGTGTGCTCTGCTATAATATAAGATTGAGTGGTTATTTATTTAGACCGTCACTTCCTGCGCTAAGGGGAAGTTTGAAGGGGCGAAGCCCCTTCAAAAGAATATTCCCCTTCCCTTTATTAAAGGGAAGGGGTTAGGGGATAGGATTTTCAGATGCCATCAAAACGTGATTATTATGAGGTGCTCGGTATCAACCGGGACGCTAGCGAAACAGAAATAAAGGCTGCTTTCCGCAAACTGGCCTTCCAGTATCATCCCGACAAGAACCGGGGTGACGGGGCTGAGGAGAAATTCAAAGAGATTAACGAGGCTTACGAAGTGCTCTCTAACGCTGAGAAGCGAGAGAACTACGACCGCTTCGGTAATGCTGAGAACGGCTTCTCAGGTGGCTTCGGTTTCGAGGGCATGGGCAGCATCTTCGACGCTTTCTTCGGAGGCAGAACAGCCACCGCCGCCCGCCAGGCGCCAGCGCGCGGTAATGATATCCTGTATGGTCTGGCTATCACTCTCGAGGAGGCTTCCGCGGGAGTCGAACGGGAACTAAGCATCTCCCGTACCGAGCACTGCACCACATGTCAGGGTAGCGGCAGTAAACCGGGCACTCAACCGGGCAAGTGCCCCGAGTGTAATGGCACCGGGCAGGTGCGCCGGGTCCAGCAGAGCATCTTCGGCCGATTCACCAATATCTCCACCTGTATGCGTTGCCAGGGCGAGGGCAAGGTTATTACCGACCCCTGTCCCCAGTGCCGGGGCAGCGGCAAGGAGACCTTCCAGCGCAATATTATGGTCAA
Organism: Chloroflexota bacterium; assembly: GCA_016190895.1. Taxonomy (GTDB): domain Bacteria; phylum Chloroflexota; class Dehalococcoidia; order Dehalococcoidales; family UBA2162; genus JACPPR01. The sequence goes on from JACPPR010000081.1 coordinate 5,018, forward strand.
AATACCCGCCGGCATCGAGGATGGCTCACGAGTGCGTCTCAGCGGTGAAGGAGATGCCGGAAGCAGGGGCGGGCCGGCGGGTAATCTTTATATCAATGTTACCGTGAAAGAGCATAAACTCTTTGTCCGGGAGAACGATGATATCCTCTACGACCTGCCCATCAATTTTGCCCAGGCGGCCCTTGGTACAGAGGTAGACGTGCCTACCCTGAGCGGCGACGTCAAGCTGAAGATTCCGGCTGGCAGCCAGACCGGAGAGGTCTTCAAGCTCAAGAATAAAGGTATTCCCCATCTGAATGGCAGAGGGCAGGGCAGCCAGCTAGTCAAGATAAAGGTGGTTACCCCCGACTCGCTGACCAAGAAACAGCGCCAGCTATTCGAAGAACTGTCTAAAGAACTGGGCGCGGCGAAGAGTTAAAAGCGGGTGACTTACGCTTCATTGTCATTGCGAGCCCCGATTTATCGGGCGTGGCAATCTATATAAATCCCATAGAGATTACTACGTCATCCCGATTACATCGGGATTCCTCGTAGTGACAAGTGTTACGGATTCTATCGACACCACATAAAGATGAAATTGTAGGGGCAGGCCCCCGTGCCTGCCCAGGGCGACCTCAGGGGTCGCCCCTACGACCTATTTCGTAGCAATTTTCCATTCCCCGATTGCATCGGGGCACCACGAAGTATGAAAATCGGTCACGAGGATGTCGTCATTCTGGCACATTCACTGCGTTCAGTGTAAACTCCGGCCAGAATCCACGTCCGCCCTCCACTGGATTCCAGCCAGAGTTTACCCCGTACTGCGATACGGGGCTGGAATGACGGACGGTGGCAGGCTCCTATTTTTCGTGAGAATGACATCCGTATTTGTTCTTTTTCTGAAGAATCAGTAAGGGGGCCCCGCGTAGGGTGGGCTGAGCCTTGGGCGAAGCCCACCAGCAGAATGGGATAGTGGTGGTCAGACTCTGCGGGGACTCTGCCCACCCTACACGACCCTCCGATAACTTGGTTTTGTCTCCTGTCGTTAAGCAGAAAACGTCAGATTGTCATTCTGAGTGCAGCGAAGAATCTGGGAGTGATGGGGCTTCTTCACAGCAATGCTCTCCCCAGATTCTTCAGTCGCCCTTCGGAGTTGCGTAGAGACACGGCATGCCGTGTCTCTACAGAATGACATTCAGATATAGCTCCCCTTATGGGAAGCGCGAAGATAAGTCGACTGTGTCTCCCTCACGCCCGACGGCGGACCTTTCTGAGCGCCGAGAACAAGCGCCACTTCCGGCCGGCAAGCTCGTGAGCCGCCTCTGCCCCCATCAGGTCGGCGGCCGCCTTGCGGATGTCGGCGCCTTCGTAGAGGACACGGTAGATTGTTTCCGTAATCGGCATTTCCAGCCCCATCTGCCTGGCTAGTTTCCAGACTGCCAGCGTTGTGGTCACTCCCTCAGCTACGCCGGTCGGGATTGCCCCACCGACTACTGCTCCGGTCATCGAATCCGTTATTTCTTTCAGAGAACGCCCCTTAGCCAGTTCGACTCCAACGTAGTGATTGCGGCTCAGCGAGCTGGCGCAGGTAGCTATCAGGTCGCCCAGTCCGGCCAGTCCCGCAAAAGTGATGGCGTTCGCTCCCAGGGCAACTCCCAGGGCAGTCATCTCGGTCAGCCCGCGGGTTATCAGGGCGGACTTGGCGTTATCCCCGTAGCCCAGCCCGTCGGTTATGCCGGCGCCCAGAGCGATGATGTTTTTCAACGAACCTCCCAGCTCGACGCCGATGACATCGGTGTTGGTGAAGATGCAAAAGTTGGGGACGGTGAGCAGTTTCTGGGCTTGCCTGGCCACTTTGTCATCTTCGGCGGCGACCACTGCGGCGGCAGGTAAACCATTGAGAATTTCCGGGGCGAGATTGGGTCCGGAGAGAACGCAGATGTTACGGTGCAGACCCGGCGCTATCTCCTCGGCAATGACCTGTGACATCCGCTTGCCGGTCTCTATTTCAAGTCCTTTGGCAGCGCTGACTAACAGCATCGATTTGCCGAGATGCCTGGCAAGTAGCTTGATGTTCCAACGCATGCTCTGGGAGGGCACCGCCAGGATGACCGCCTTCGCCCTGTTCAATGCCTTGTCCGGAGAACTGGTAATGGATAATTTGGGAGGAAACCTGTCGGTATCGGTCGGAACAGAACCTGGGCTGGCTTTGCTTAATTCGGTGGCTTCTTGCTCGGTCCGCGCCCATAAGCTGATATCCGTGCCCTTGCGTGCCAGAACCGTACCGAGAGTGATTCCCCACGAAGTGGTGCCGATTATGGCAATTTTGGGCATCTCTTACTCTTTGCTCGTCTGAATGGGAGAGGCTTCTGATGAGAGGACTTTCTCGCCGACCCGGCGCTCTTTGCCGGCCAGCAGACGGGAGATGTTGTCGCGGTGCATGTAAATAATTACTATCGTGCCGATGAGGCTGAAGACCAGATATTCAACGGGGAAGCCATCGAGAAGTGTCAATGGAATCAGGATGGTGTAGGTGCCCACCGCTCCGGCGATTGAACCAAGCGAGGCAAATCTGGTTAAACCGACGCCGATGGCGAAGACCTGGCCGCCGAACAGCGCCACCACCGGCGATAAGGCTGCCAGGCTGCCGAAGAAGGTGGCCACGCCCCTGCCCCCCTTGAACTTGAGGAAAATAGACCAGTTGTGTCCGGCTATCGCGGCTAAACCGCCGAGACACTGGGCAACCAGCAGCCCCAGCCCGAAGTCGCCGACTACCAGATAGTTCCTGCCGAATATCAGCGCCGCCAGCAACACCGCTATCGCTCCCTTCATGCCGTCCAGAAACAGAGAGAGAGCGGCCGCCTTTTTGCCGGCGGTGCGCAGCACGTTGGTCGAGCCGATTTTGCCGCTGCCGACGGTCCTGATGTCTACTTTGGCAAACTGCCGGGCTATCAACAATCCGAAGGGAATCGAGCCTAAGAGATAGCCGACTATCAGAATGAGCAAAAATTTGATGATGATTATCGTTATCATGATGCCTCCCGGGCCTTAAACACTAATCGAAGCGGGGTACCGGTGAAACCGAAGGACTCACGGAGTTTGTTTTCGAGGAATCTTTGAAAAGAAAAGTGAACCAACTTGGGGTCATTGACGAAGAAGACGAAGGTCGGCGGGTTTACTTCAGCTTGAGTGACATACTTGATTTTGAGTTGCTTGCCGCCGCGTCGGGCGAGACTGTGGGATGCGATGGCTTTCTGGATGACACTGTTAACGGTTGCCGTCGGCAATCGTTTGAGCCTTTCCTGATAGACCTGGAACGCCTGAGGGACGACTTCGTCTACGCCTTCCCCGGTTTTCGCGGAAACGTAAACCGCGGGAGCGTAGGGGGCAAACTTGAGCTGACTCTTTATGCCTTTATTCCATTCGGACATGTTTTTGTTTGTGACCAGGTCCCACTTGTTGACTACCAGGACAAGCCCCTTCGCCATCTGGTGGATATAGCCGCCGATATGCGCATCCTGCGCCGTCAACGGCTCGCTGGCATCGATAACCAACAAAGCTACATCACACCGCTCGATGGCTTGCAGGGCACGGATAACACTATATTGCTCAACCCCTCGACTTATCTGCCCCCGCCGCCTTATTCCAGCGGTATCAATAAGTAACATACTTTGCCCCTGGAAGTCAAGTAGCGTATCCAGGGCGTCCCGGGTCGTGCCCGGAGTGGCACTCACGATTGCCCTCTCCTTGCCCAGCAGGGCGTTCAGCAGCGCCGATTTGCCCACGTTAGGCCTGCCGACGATAGCCAGCTTCAACATCTCCGGTTCTGACTCGACAGGCGGGGCTCCAGGGAGTAAGGCGACTATCTTGTCCAGTAACTCGGCAGTGCCCCGGCCGTGGTGAGCCGAGATTGGCAGAGGTTCGCCCATCCCCAGTTCATAGAAGGCGACTGCTTCTGCCTCGAGCTTATTATTATCTGCCTTGTTGACCGCCAGCAAGACCGGCTTGCCAGCTTTGCGCAGCATGCCGGCTATATCCTGGTCGACCGGGGTTACCCCATCCCGGACATCAAGCAGGAAAATGACGATATCGGCTTCGGAGATAGCCATCTCAATCTGCTCATTCACCCCGCGGGAAATGCCGGTCTCGGGTTTTGTTTCCAGCCCGCCGGTATCGATTAAATTGAACTCCACGCCCTGCCAATCGACGGTGGCGAAGATGCGGTCGCGTGTAGTTCCCGGCAAGTCTTCGACAATGGCGATTCTTCTACCCGCCAGCCTGTTCAGCAGGGTAGACTTACCCACATTTTGCCTTCCGATAATAGCTACGACTGGTTTGGTCATTATCCTTCTTCTCCGTAAGGGGTGTCTAAAGGGGCGAAGCCCCTCTTAAATCCATTTCCTCTTCCCCTTTAAGATGCATGCTAGAAAGGGAAAATCATTGAGGGTGTCATTCTGGATGAGTCCCGATACCCTCACTCCTTATCGGGACTCAGAAGAATCTCGGGGCGGGGAGGCCAGTGCTCTTCACGCCGGCACCAAACCAACCCTCGCTCAAATCTTTGAACTGCGGGTTTATTGTCTTTATCAGTTTGATTTTCTTACTTTTCAGCATCCCCTTTATTTGCTTTTCTCTAGTAATGGCCGCGCCCACGTCATTGGTCGAGTCGAAGTATACAAGTTGGGTAATCTTGTATCTCTTCGTGAAGCCTTCATTTGTCTGGTTTTTGTGTTGATAAACACGCCGTTCAAGATTATTGGTTACGCCGGTGTACAAGGTGCCGGACTTGTTCGACATGATGTACACGTAGTATTCTTTCATCTTGTCTAATCATATCATCATATCATGAGCGGGCTGTTTTTGCCCCGCCACCCTGAGATGCTTCGTCCCGATAGAATCGGGACTCCAGCATGACAGTCCGGTGTCCCCTTTTAATATCCATCCCCTGTCTTTTAAGTAGGTTATGGGTGAGGCTAACCGAGCAGCTGCGCCAGTAGCGCTTTCTGGGCGTGCATTCTGTTCTCGGCCTGGTCGAAGACGACCGATTGCGGCCCGTCCATCACCTCATCGGCCACCTCCTCGCCCCGGTGGGCGGGCAGGTCGTGCATAAAGATGGCATCGGGCTTAGCCAGCGAGAGGAGTTTGCCATCAACCCGGTAATTGGCAAACGCTTTCTGGCGCTCTTTGGTCTCAGCCTCCTGCCCCATACTCGTCCAGACATCGGTATAAACGATATCGGCGCCCTTGACGGCTGTTCGCGGTTCGGTAGTCCACAATATTTCGGCACGGCTTTCTCCGGCGTATTGCCTCGCCAGCTTCAAGATGTCATCTTGTACTGCGTAAGCGGGCGGGGAGGCGATTCTGAAGTTCATACCGGTCAGGGCAGCCGCCAGCATTAAACTGTGAGCCACGTTGTTGCCATCGCCGATATAGGCTAAGGTGAGGCCTTTCAACTCGCCCTTTTTCTCATAAATGGTCAGCAGGTCGGCCAGCGCCTGGCAGGGGTGCTCCAGGTCGGAGAGGGCATTTATCACCGGCACGCCTGAATGTTCGGCGAGCGTCTCAACGGTTCTGTGGGAAAAGGTGCGTGCTGCAATGGCATCGACATAGCGTCCGAGCACCCGGGCGACATCGGCGACCGACTCCCGGCCGCCCAACCCGACTTCAGCCGGGGAAAGGTAAATAGCCTGCCCGCCCAGCTGACGCATCGCCATCTCAAAGCTCACTCGCGTCCTGAGCGAAGGTTTCTCAAAGAGGAGAGCCAGGGTCTTATTCTTGAACTTAGAAATCCATTTGTCTTTGATTTCAATAGCGTCCGATATCAGCGCTTGAATCTCAGCGCCGCTAAGGTCCGATATCAGAAGAATATTCTTGTTTTTCACTCCGGTCTCCGATGTTTCTAGGGTTCTTCAATATGGTATTAAGAACGATTATACCATATCGTGAAACCAAGCTATTGACAGGCGCTCGAAAATGGGCTGATACTTTAATTGTGGGGAGAAACAAATGCCCAAGAAGATGGCTTTGGTAGATTACAACTTGTGCCGTCCCGCTCATTGCGATAGAGGCATTTGCCCTGCGGTTCTCGTCTGCCCACAGAATCTGCTCAAGCAGGAAGCTCCTTATGAACCGCCGATGCCCGACCCATCTATATGTAAAGGCTGTGGCGACTGTGTTCATGCCTGCCCGTTGAAAGCGATAGGGTTAAGATGAAGACTCTATCTAATCTTCACACTTTGTTCACAGTTGTCTGGTATTCTGAATTATGGGAGATGTAAAATCTTCGTAATGGAGGTGGATATGGATAAGGGGTTAAAAACAGCGTTGATTATCGGGGGCGTCGTCCTCGCTATTCTCCTTATTGTGCCTTCCATCATAGGATTATTTCCTGGATGGCAGGGGTATGGCTGGGGAATGATGGGACCCGGAATGATGGGAGGTTTTGGAGCTATGGGATTGATGGCTATTTTCTGGATAGTGGTTCTTGGATTGATAATCTGGGCGGTGGTGGCGGCGGTGCGGGGGACTGGTTCGTTAGGTGCCGGTTCTGGCGGCCAGGCTGATTCAGCCCTGGAAATTCTAAAAAAGCGGTATGCCCGCGGCGAGATAAACAAAGCCGAATACGAAGAAAAGAAGAAAGACCTAGCTTAAGGCTGTGGCCGAAGGCAGATTGGGACGGATGATGAGAAAGTCGTACCTGGCAGGCATTGTGTTAGCGTTTGCCGGCGTGCTTGTTTTTACTTCCTGCGTTGGGCCTTATCAGCAGCAACCTTACCCATACGGTCCAGGAAGGGGTCCCGGCATGATGGGTGGCCGGGGTGGGATGATGGGCGGCGGTATGATGGGGGGAATGTCCGGCTACTACTCGGGAACGCTTGTTCCCCTGACCCACGAGAGGGCGAAATTAATCGCCGAGAGATACCTGGCGTCATTGAACAATCCCGACCTTCAAATCGATGAATTCGAAGAATATTCACATAATTTTTACGTCTCGATAGTTGAAAAGAGTACGGGCAGAGGAGCTATCGAGGTCATCATCGACAGGTACAGTGGCGGCTATCAGCCCGAGCCTCCGAGCATGATGTGGAACGCCAAGTATGGGATGATGGGCCAGTTTCAGGCAACTGTGATGCCGGTAACCTCGGAACAGGCTCTCAAGATTGCCCAGGATTTTCTGAATGTAGCCTACCTAGGCACTGAAACTGGTGAGATAGTCTCTTATTACGGCTACTATACCATAATGACCACTTTGAAAGGCGAGCACTATGGTATGCTGAGCATTAATGGCTATACCGGGGCGGTCTGGTATCATACCTGGCATGGCATGTTTCTCGGCGAGTGAACAGGTTTTCTAACAGTGTGAGGCCCTCGAATATTGCTATTGACATACCTTTGTTCACGTAGTATAACAAGGGCAATTAGACATAAGGAGGTGTGCCTATGTCGTCTGAAGTGTATGTGGTAGTCTTACTTTTCCACTTGCTCGCCATGCTCTTTATGGCTGCCCCGCTTTATATGCTCGTTATCGTCAACGAGCGTGCCCGTTTCACCATTCCGGCCAGCTACAATACCGACCGCTATATGGAGAACATCATCAAGAATCAGCCTGCCCGCTGCTATGCCTACTTGGGCGTTATCGTGGTGACGGGTATTCTCCTGACGGTGAACAAGGGCTTGTGGACGGATTGGGCGCTCATTATCAAGCTGGTAATCACCGCCCTGCTTTTTATCCTGTTGAGCTATGTCCACACTACTATACAGCCTAAAATCGAGGCTATCCTGGACAAAGTCAAGCCCGGCGAAGAAATCCCGGCTTCAGAACGTCCGACCCTGGTGAAGTGGCGCATGCGGCGCAAACGTCTCTCAGCTACTTGTCTCTTCCTGGTGTTGACGGCCCTTATTATGGGGCTGAGAGTTACTTTGAGCTACTCACCCTGGCTGGCGCTGGTCTTTACCGTGGCGGCGGCGCTTTTTGCCTGGCGGGCTTACCGCGTGCCGGTGCGTCTCGGGTGGTTCTAAGGACAAGAAGCTCAAATGTCTATGCTCGGGACTCTTTGGCATGTGGATTTACCTAGAAAATCGCAGCTATTTCACGAGGTGTCATTCCCCGCTTCAAGCGGGGAATCCATTTGCGGATGGACGTGGATTCCTCGGACAAGCCGGGGAATGACAAGGCGGGGTCACTTTTATCGTTCGTGGGTGGCGCCGCGCGCCATAGCAAATTGTCTAGAGTTTAGAGTTTAGAGGTTGCGCACAAATGAAAGGGAGCTACATCCTGCTGGTCAAGGTGCTCACATCGCAATCGCTCGATGTGGGCAGTCTCGGGAGCGTCCACCTGCCCGGGCGCTACTATGCCTATCTCGGTTCCGCGATGGGCGGCTTCAAATCCAGGTTGAACCGCCACCTGCGTGAGGAAAAAGACCCCAAGTGGCACATAGACTACCTGCTGCAGATAGCGCCCGTAAATAGTATAATTATCTGCGAGGCGGGCAAAAAGGTGGAATGCACTATCGCCCAGGCCCTCGCAACCCGATTTGAGGCTGTCCCTGCCTTCGGCTCGAGCGATTGCGATTGTCCCAGCCATCTCTTCTATGATGATACGAATATGGAGCAGCCGATATTGAGGATACTCCGCTGGCTGAATCTGAAGCCGAAATTACTCGATGACCTTGGTAGGGTCAAGGAGTACTATTAGGCCTAACGTAGGGGCGGGTCTCGGACCCGCCCGCCAAACGGTAAGATGGAGGATAATCGAGTGATAAAGCATATAGTGGTTTGGAAGCTGAAGGATTCCGCTGAAGGCGCCAGCAAGAAAGAAAACGCCCTGATTCTTAAATCAAAGCTGGAAGGTCTGAAGCGCTCCATAAAAGAGGTTAAACATCTTGAGGTTGGTTTCCCAATGAGCGACTCTGTAGACACCTGGGACGTCGCCTTATATTCCGAGTTTGAGAATGTTGAGGATTTAGATGTATACAGGAAGCATCCCGAGCATATGAAGGTGGTGGAGCTTCTCAACAAGATACAGCTCGAGCGCAGGTTGGTAGATTACCAGGTGTGATGCTCTTAGAAGTAAGGGTATTAGATGCTGAAACACGTCGTAATGTGGAAATTGAAAGACTTCGCTGAGAGTGGAAGTAAACAGGACAATGCCCGCAAAATGAAGTCTGAACTCGAGGGACTGAAGCACAAGATAAAAGAAATCAAGTCTATCGAGGTCGGCATAAACGTTAATGATTCTGCTGACTCTTATGATGCCGTGCTGTATTGTGAGTTTGATACTAGAGACGATCTGAGCACCTATCTCAATCATCCTGCGCACATCAAAGCAGCGGACTTTGTCGGGAAGGTCAGGCTCGAGAGAAAAGTTGTGGATTATGAGACTTAACAAATTCTGCCGATTGGTGAAACCATGACGGACATTATTTTGGCCAGGCATGGTGAGACCGAGTGGAATGTCGCCGAGATATTCAGGGGCAGAATCGACGTCGAGCTGAATGAACTGGGTCTTAAGCAAGCGGAGCTTCTCGGCGAGTACCTGAGCCATATCGAAATAGAAGCGGTCTATTCCGGCCCCTTGAAACGGGCGCTGCAGACGGCGCAGGCGATTGCCGGGTACCACCGGCTCGAGGTGGCAATCAGTCCTGCCCTCATTGATTTCAACCTTGGAGAATGGGAGGGCCTGTCCCGACCGGTCGTAGCGGAAAAGTATAAAGAGGTTTACGACCTGTGGATGAGCCGCCCCGAAAAGGTGAAAATCCCGGGTGGGGAAAGTCTGTCGGATGTCAGGAAACGGGCGTTGCCTCTAATAGATGAGGTCGTTGCCAGACACCACGGCACTGTTGTTTTAGCTTCCCATCGTGTTATCTGCAAAGTCCTCATCTGCGCTTTGCTGGGGCTGGATGACTCTCATTTCTGGAACATCGAGCAAAGCAACTGCGGTATTACAACCTTCAGCTACAAAAACGGCCAATTCATTCTGACCGAGCACAATAATACTTCATTCCTGAAGCCTCTGACGCGGGCGAGGCTGGGCGATTTCTAAACAATTTACAGCGAAGCTTCAGCGTCATTTCCCTCTCCCTTGAGGGGAGAGGGTTGGAGTGCTTTGAACGAAGCGTACTTACTAGGGTGAGGGTGATTTGCCTGTTCTCTTACCCCTCACTTACATTTCCGATTCGTTTCACTCATACGGAATCCCGTATGAACGAAGTGAATCGGGACTCTCCCGCAAGGGGAGAGAAATATGTATAGTCACTCCCGCTCTGCTATAATGGGCGTATGGAAAAGCCTCTGCTGGTGCTCTTCGATGGTAATGCTATTGTCCACAGGGCATACCACGCCTTCCAGACCTCCAAACGCCCGACGGTGCTGACCGTATCCAAGACAGGCGAGGTGGTTACCGCCGTTTACGGCTTCGCCTCGATGCTGCTCAAGGTCATCAATGACCTGAAGCCTGCTTGCTATGCCATCGCCTTCGATACCAAAGCGCCCACCTTCCGGCACCTGATGTATGACCAGTATAAGGCGCAGCGCCCCGCCACCCCCGATGAGCTGGTCGACCAGTTCGGGCGGGTCAGGCAGTTGGTGGAAGCCTTCCGCCTGCCTATTTATGAGCTTGATGGTTACGAGGCGGATGATGTCCTGGGCACGCTCAGTCTCCAGGCGAGCCAGGAGGGCGTCGAAACTATCATTGTTACCGGCGATGCCGATACCATGCAGCTGGTATCGCCCACGGTGAAAATACTTTATCCCAAACCCCGCGGGACTTTCAGCGATACGATGGTCTATGACGAGGCGGCGGTGAAAGAAAAGTACGGCATCGGGCCGCACCAGATTGCCGATTATAAAGCTCTGGTCGGCGATACCTCGGATAACATTCCCGGCGTCCGCGGCATCGGTGAAAAGACCGCCGTGAAGCTTCTACAGCAGTTCGGCTCCATCGAGGAAATCTACGCCCGGCTCGACCAGGTGACCCCGCCCCGTATCCAGGCAATCCTGCGGGAGGGTGAAGCCATTGCCCGCCAGAGCAAGAAGCTGGCTACCATCGATATCAGCGCCCCTGTCAGTCTCGACCTGAAGAATTGCCAGATTAGCAATTTCGACCGCGCCAGGGTAATCGAGCTTTTTCGCGAGCTTGAATTCTTCAGTCTCCTGCCCAAGCTGCCTGAAGCATCAGGGGAGGCGGCTCAAGCTGCAGCTAAAGCTGAGGCCGTGCCCTTACCCCAGCAGAACTACCGGGTTGTCGATACGCCCGCAGACCTCGAGGAGCTTGTGGCTCGCCTCGCCTCCGTTAAATCTTTTGCCTTTGATACGGAGACGGATAGCCTGGAGGCCATGGCGGCTAACCTGGTTGGTATTTCACTGTCGCCAGCTCCCGGTGAAGCTTATTACATCCCGGTAGGGCACCAGGGCTTTATGGGGCAAGCCCGGCAGCTACCGGTTGCCGATGTCCTCGGACGTCTCAAGCCGTTGCTGTCCGACCCGGCTCTGGCCAAGCTGGCTCACAATGCTAACTATGATATGACCGTTCTGGGCGAGTGCGGCGTGACTGTGAATAATCTCACCTTTGACACCATGCTGGCAGCCCACCTGCTGAGTGAAAAATCTTTAAACCTGAAAGCCCTCGCTTTCGGCCGGCTCGGCATCGAGATGACGGCTATTACTGAGCTTCTCGGTACCGGCCCGAAGCAGCTTAATATGTCCCAGGTGGAGATAGACAAAGCAGCCAGCTATGCCAGCGCCGACGCTGATATGACCGTCCGGCTGGCAGAATCGCTGGCTGTCGACCTGCACTCCCAGGGCTTATGGCAGCTCTTCGACGAGGTCGAAATGCCCCTGGTGCCGGTGCTGGTCGGCATGCAGAGAAACGGCATAGCGTTGGATACCGGATTGCTGAGGCAGATGTCGAAAGAGCTTGGCGAGCAGTTGCTCAAACTTGAGGCTGAAATCTACAAGAATGTCGGCCACCAGTTTAACATCAATTCATCTCAACAATTGGGCATTATCCTCTTCGAGGAACTACACCTGCCGGCTCAGAAACGGAGGGGCGCCTATTCTACGGCTGCCGATGTGCTGGAGGAGCTGCGTGGGGTTCATCCCATTATCCAGTCGATTCTGGACTACCGCCAGTTCGCTAAACTGAAATCGACCTACGTTGACGCTCTGCCCAACCTGATTAACCGCAAAACGGGGCGGCTGCACACCAGCTTCAACCAGACCCGGACGGCGACCGGCCGGCTTTCCTCGAGCGACCCCAATCTGCAGAACATCCCGGTCCGCGGTGAGACGGGACAGAAGGTGAGGCAGGCTTTCATCGCTCCGCCCGGCACCCTCCTGCTCAGCTGTGATTACTCACAAATCGACCTGCGCGCCCTGGCCCACCTTTCCCAGGATGCGGGCCTTGTCGAAGCCTTTAAGCAAGATGAAGATATTCACTCGGCAACGGCCAGCCGGCTTTTTGGAGTCGAGCGCAGGCAGGTAACCGCCGATATGCGACGCGTGGCCAAGACGGTGAACTTCGGCGTCATTTACGGTATGAGTGATTACGGACTGGAGCAGGCTACCGAACTGTCCCGTGAGGAGGCGACCCAGTTTATCAAGGCTTACTTTGAGAAGTACCCCGGTGTCAAGCGGTATCTTGAAGAGACGAAGAAGCAGGCAAGGGCAACCGGTTATGTGCAAACCCTGCTCGGCAGGCGGCGCTCGATTGCCGATATTAATTCATCCAACAGGCAGGTGCGGGAAGCCGCCGAGCGTATGGCAATCAATATGCCAGTGCAGGGCACTTCCGCCGATATCATCAAGGTGGCTATGGTCAAGCTGTTTAAGGAGATGGCTGAGCGCCGCTCGAAGAGCAAAATGCTGCTTCAGGTGCACGATGAGCTTCTCTTCGAGGTGCCGGATAATGAACTTGGGGAGATGCGCAAGCTCGTCCCTGAAATAATGTCAACGGCTATCGAGCTTAGTGTCCCGATAAAGGTAGATTCCAAGAGCGGCCCCAACTGGGCGGATATGAAGTAAGGTGACCAAAATCCCCCTTTTCCAAAGGGGGATACCGTAGCAAGGGTGCGAGTTGGTAGGCATCTCCCTTTGTAAAGGGAGACTGAGAGGGATTTAGGAAGTAGATGCCCGAGCTGCCTGAAGTAGAGACGGTCAAAAACGAGCTTGCGCCCCACATCATCGGGCGCAAGATAACCGATGTCGTCTTACTGTGGCCGGGCATGGTTAAAGAACCCTTGCCGGAGGAGTTCCGCGCCCGGCTCATCGGACAGAAGATGACTGGCATCACCCGAAGGGGCAAATACCTGCCCATCAGCCTGAGCAGCGGCGATTCCCTGATTATCCACCTGAAAATGACCGGCTCGCTGCTGGTGCAGCCAGATTCAGCCGAGCCGCCTAAATATGCCCGGGCGATTTTTCACCTGGATAATGATACCGATGTCGTATTCCGCGACCCGCGCAAGTTCGGCGTCCTGCGTTTGGTGAAGGATAAAAACAGCGTCATAGGCAAGCTGGGTCCCGAACCGTTCGATAAAGAGTTTACGCCTGAACTGCTGGGTGAGATTCTATTGAAACGTAAAGCGCCAATCAAGGCGTTGCTCACCGAGCAGGAG
>JACPPR010000082.1 GCA_016190895.1 Chloroflexota bacterium
AGCCGAAGTAGCCCCGTAATCAAGCCGGACACGGTCGGAAAAAGGTAGAAAACGCAAAAACAAGAACGGCAGAACTGATAAACGGAGTATCAACACCAGTTTTTCAGCACCCTGCTAGTGTGTGCATCCGAAAACACTGACCAGAGCTATAATCCACTGCTTTTGAGATCGGCCTTGTGCCGCATCACAATCCTGACAGTCGTCATTCCGTTCATTATGCAAGCCGTTGTTCTCTTCTACGGAAAACGGCGAGTCGGGTAACAGCAGCCACGTCACCGTCTTAGCCTTCCTCATATTTTCCCCTATATAAAATTCAGGTATTTCGAAGTCATATTTCAGCAACTTCCCGATTGCCTTTCCACTGTTAGTGAATTAGACTTGTTTCAGCCTGCTTTGCCCTGCCAGGGAGACCAGGGTGCTGTTAGGCTTTCTTTTTCACCTGACAGCTTGGATAAATCCCTTTGTCCCTCCCGTGGGCTCCCTCCGATTCAGGATGGGATAATCGAGCTTACTGACAGGGTGAGGTGGGATTATTACGGCATGGTCGAATAACAAAGCGGTGACGAACCGCAGAGCAGAAACGGCTAGAAAATTCTTGCCGTTTGGACATGAGCACAGCAATTAAAAAGGAGAGTAGATACATGAGCAAGAAGATCCTCTGGCCGGCGGTGAGTGCGTTGATGACGCTATCTCTGGCAATTGTCGCCTGTGCCCCAGCGGCAACCCCGACCGCCCCGCCAACCCCGCCGGCCCCGGTGACGCCGGTGACCCCGGCGGCTCCAACGATACCGCCCGCTCCAACACAGGAAAAACCACAGCAAGAGGCTGTCAAGCCTGGGCCGGAGGTACCGAAGTATGGCGGGGCTATTACAGTCGCCATAACGAGCGACCCGACAAATTTCGACCCGGGTACCAAGAGAAGTGGCGGTGGCCTGACCGGTACCGTCTACGAGAAGTTTTTGAACACAGACTGGACGAGAGGCCCAGCCGGCAGCGGAGTGACCAAACTCGTCTCAGACGGCAGCTCGCTGGAGGATTTCTGGGCGCCCCGCCTTGCCGAAAGCTGGAAAATGCCGCAACAGGGTGTCTGGATACTCCAGGTACGCCAGGGTATGCGCTGGCAGCCCGTGAACAGCGAGGCCGGCCGATTGATGAACAGCCGGCAAGTTACCGCCGATGACTTTGTCTCGAGCTTCAACCGCCTGATGAAGGCGCCGGAGACCTGGATAAGGTTTGGCGTGCCGTTGGTATGGCAAACAGCAACCATCGAAAAAACTGGCCCCTGGGAGGTTACAATCAGGACGCCGGAAGACTATATGACGGCCTTTGTCTGGTTGATTGGCGCCGGTGGCGGCTTCGAATACCTTTATCCGCCTGAGGTGGCGGCCAAATACGGGGATATGGGGAACTGGCGGAATGCCGTCGGGACAGGCCCCTTTATGCTGGTGGACTACGTTCCGGGCAGCCAATTCGTGTTCGTCAAAAACCCCGTCTACTGGGAGAAGGACCCGGTGGGACCGGGCAAGGGTAATCAGTTACCGTATTTGGATTCCTTCCGAGAACTCATCATACCCGACCTTTCAACCAGGCAGGCAGCGTTACGTACCGGCAAGCTGGATTTACTGGACGGAGTCGTTAAGGTGGATAAGGAAAGCCTGATGAAGACCACACCCAAACTTGAGAATATGAAATACCTAGTAGCCAGCCCCTGGGTCATCGCCATGAAGCAGGCTGTTGCCGGTAAGCCATTCAATGATGTCAGGGTACGTCAGGCGCTGATGTTAGCCACGGATTTCGATGCTTTGAAGAATGATTACTTCGGAGGCGAGGCCGAGGTACTCGTGTGGCCTGTCAATAGCGAAATCGGCGCTTTGTATCAGCCCTTATCGGAGATGCCTGAATCAGTGCAAGCGCTTTATCGCTACAATCCGGACAAAGCGAAGCAGCTTCTGAAAGAAGCAGGTTACCCCAATGGCTTCAAAACCTCGGTGGTCATCAATGGAGTTGCCGAGCGAATCGATGAGCTTTCCATCTACGCCGGTATGTGGGCTAAGGTAGGCATCGAGCTTAAGATTGATGTCAAAGAGGCGGGCGCCTACAGTGCCATGGGTGGTGTTGCGCGGTCATACGAGGACATGCTGTACAAATCCCTTAGTGGTGGATTCGTCGGTCAGATGTACTTCCGTTATTTCCGCGGTGGCTCTCTCAGTAACCCGAGCGCTATCAACGAC
>JACPPR010000011.1 GCA_016190895.1 Chloroflexota bacterium
AAGTAGCCCCGTAATCAAGCCGGACACGGTCGGAAAAAGGTAGAAAACGCAAAAACAAGAACGGCAGAACTGATAAACGGAGTATCAACACCAGTTTTTCAGCACCCTGCTAGGAGAGTGTTTAATAATTTTGCCCCATACCGACGAAATGCCTGCCCCGTACCCGATACGGGGTCGGTATCCACCCCGATGGAAATCTGGGCGTGTCAAGCACGGAATGACAAGGTGTATTACTAAACAGTCTTCTCTAGCAGTCGGGTTTTTCGGTTGACAGTGGGAGTGGGGTAAGTTAGAATTAAAGTGTTTCGGGGAGGAGGAATTTTTCTTTATGATTGAAATGACCATCGATAGCATCCGCGTCAGTTTGATGAATTATCAGCGGGTGGTGATTTTGAAGGAGAAAACGTCCGATCGTTACCTGCCTATCTGGATAGGTCACGCTGAAGCCGATGCCATCGCCATCAAACTGCAGGGAGTTACAGTTGCCAGGCCGTTGACTCATGACCTGCTGCGCTCGGTCATCGATACTCTGGGCGCCACCATAAACTTCATCGTCGTCAACGACCTGAAGAACGACAACTTCTTTGCCAAAATCGCTCTTCAGGTGGACGGGAAGCAAATCGAAGTCGATTCCCGCCCAAGCGACGCTTTGGCTCTGGCCGTAAGAGTGGAAGTTCCTATCTATGTCGATGAGTCTGTCATGGATAAAGCCGGCATCCTGCTGGATAAAGAGACGGGCAAACCGATTTTTGACGAGACCACAAAGCTGGATAAAGAAGGCAAACCGGTTAGCGACGAAGAACTAAAGAACCTTGGCGCTTTTAAAGATTTCATTGAAACCATCGATTGGGAAGATTTCGATAAACGCAAGCAATAAAGCTTAGACGCCGAGAGTTCACTAAAAGCCCTGCAGCGCAATGCTGCAGGGCTTTTTATTATAAAGTAGGGGTTCTTCCCTATTGACCTGACAAGGTAGATTTGCTATACTGCCAGACGGTATGAAGCGGTGGGAGGCTGCAGCCAGACTGATAGGCCTCGGCTGGTACGTAGGTGCCAGCATTTTTCTGGGTGTAATTGGCGGAATCTGGCTGGACAATAGGTTAAATTCCAAACCCGTTTTTGTGATACTTGGTCTGTTATTGGGAATTATCGTTGCTTTCTATGGTCTTTACAAGATGATACTTCCCAATCTCAATAACCGTAACAAAGCCAGAGAGAACGAGGGTAAGCGTTAGTGCCTGAGCAGGAAGAAACGAAGCAGGGGGAAGCACCGGCGCCTAAGAAAAAAGGCCGGCTTGGGTGTTTCGCCGTTGCTATTCTTGCTCTTGCTGTCTTTGTTATCGGATTCCTGGCCGGGCCTATAGGTCAGGGAATATTTAAAGGCGTACATCTGCCCTCGTGGCTGAGCGTGCCTCAACCGAGGCCCGAACTTCCGGCCGAAGTAGTCTTCCGTATTTTCAATTTCGACGTTACCAACAGCCTCATTGCCACCTGGCTGACGATGGTTGTGTTGATTGGTTTTTCTTTGCTCGTTACCCGCAACCTGAGAGAAGTCCCGCGCCGGTGGCAGGTGGTGCTTGAGTTTATTGTCGGGAGCCTCTTAAACTTCTGTGAGAACATCGCCGGCAAGAAAAACGGGCGCCAGTTCTTCCCGATAGTTGCCACCATTTTCCTCTTCGTCATCTTCAATGGCTGGCTGGGCTTGCTACCCGGCTTCGGCTCGATAGAAGCTTTTAACATCAAGCCGGAAGGCCTGGAGCATCTTGCTGAAGAAGTTACGCATTTAGGTCTATCCCACGAGGTTGAAGATAGACTGGTCTCCCCACTCGACGAAGCATTAGTATCACTCCGTGAAGGTCATAAGGGAGAGACCATACACCAGTTGGAGACTTTTACCGAGATTGTAAGCGAGGAGCGCGGCCACGCGCTTACGAACGAACAGGCGGATGAGTTGCTCGAAGGGGCGAAAAAGATGGAGCCGCACCTGCTGAGGCCGGCTAACACAGATATCAACACGCCGCTGGCAATTGCGCTGATGTCTTTTGTTTTCGTTTTGTTCTTCGGCTTCAAGACGCAAGGGCTGGGTTTTCTGAAACAGTACTTTAACTTCGGCAAATCCCTGACAGGACTGGGACAAATACTCAGGGGCAGGATTGGCGCCGGCCTAAGCGGATTTATTATGGGCATCATCGATATCTTTATCGGAATAGTCGAATTTTTAAGCCTTTTAGTCCGGAATGTCAGCTTCACTCTCCGTCTTTTCGGTAATATGACCGCCGGCGAGATACTGCTCATGATGGTGACATTCCTGGTCCCCTATTTTGTGTCTCTGCCTTTTTACGGACTTGAGTTAATAGTCGGCTTTGTCCAGGCACTCATCTTCAGCAGTCTGACGCTTATCTTTCTTACCATGGCGGTTACATCTCACGAGCATGCTGATGAAAAACATCATCAAAATAAGTAAAAACAAAGAAGGAGGAATATAATGGATCCTGAAGTCATGAAAATGTTGGCGGTGGGGTTATCGGCCGGGTTTGGTATGCTGGGGCCGGCGCTGGGACTGGGTCTGATTGGTTTCTCAGCTCTGACCGGCATCTCCCGCAACCCGGAAGCAGCGGGCGCTATCCAGACCAACATGATATTGATTGGCGCCTTTGCCGAAGCTATCGGTATTTATGTTCTGATCATCGCCATTATCCTTGCCATGGTTGCCTAGCAACTAAGTGTTCCCTCTCCCTTGAGGGGAGAGTCCCGATTCACTCCGTTCATACGGGATTCCGTATGAGTGAAACGAATCGGAAGGTTAGGGTGAGGGTGAAACTATACAAAACGAAATGGCGCCGATTCATGTAATTAGGTACCAGTGAGGGAAAACCGGCTATCATAAAGAATCGCTAGAATAAGGGGGGAACTCTATGCAGGAAGGCGTGCCTATTTCAATCGCTATTATAATAGCTTCAGCAATCCTGGGGGCAGCCATCATTGTCGGGATGGTGGTTACGGCAGTATTTACGGCGAGCGTTTAACATTGCTCGCACGAGAGGTGGTTCAAGATGGAAGGGCTTTTTAAGCTCGGTATTAACTGGGCAACCCTAATAGCGCAACTGGTGAATTTTACAGTGCTCTTTGTGGCGCTATACTTATTTGCCTATAAGCCGATTCTCAAGATGCTCGATTCCCGCTCCAAAAAGGTTGAGGAAAGCATGAAGCAGACCGAAGCCATTAAGGAACAGGTGGCTCATGCCGAAGAGGAGTCCAAGAAGCGGATTGAAGCTGCCAGCAAAGAGGGGCAGGAAATCATTACCAAGGCAATGCGCGGGGGTGAAGAAGTGAGACAGCAGGCGCAGCAGGATGCTCAAAAGGACGCTGAGACTCTCATTACCCGGGCGCGAACCGAGATTCAACGGCAACGGGATGAGGCTATCGGTGATTTGCGCCGTGAGTTTGCCGACCTGACCATACTGGCGGCAGAAAAGGTTATCCAGAAATCCCTGGATAAGGAAGCTCACCGCCAGCTTATCGACAAGACGCTGGAAGAAAGCGCCACCTTCAAAAAGTAGCGAATAGGGGATGATATATAGTGGCGACAAAAGCCTCTGCCGGGCGATATGCCCAGGCAGTGTTTGAGATTGCCCTTGAGAGACAGGAGCTGGACAAATGGCGGTCCGACCTGGAGACGATTGCCGCCCTCGGTGAGGACCCCGCCCTGGCAGATTTGCTTGAGAATCCCAGGCTTCGTCTCGATGACAAGACCAAGCTGCTAGCCAGCGTGCTCAAAGATATCAGCCCGCTGGCTCTGAATCTGGTATACCTTTTAGTTGCCAAGAACAGATTGAACCTGGCGCCTGATATTGCCGTGCACTATCAACAAATGCTGGATAGCTACCAGGGCATCGAGCGGGCTGACGTTGTTACCGCCGTGCCCCTGGATGAGGAAGGCAAACGAAGCCTGGAAGCGCGCCTGGGGGCAATGATTAACAAGAAGGTGATTATCCGGGAGGAAATAGACCCCGATTTACTGGGGGGAGTTATCGCCAGAATCGGCGGGAAGTTGCTGGATGGCAGCGTCCGCAGCAGGCTGGCGGCTTTAAAAGCTGAAATAGCCAGGACGGCCGGATAGTTTTTGAGTCTCCCCCTTTGAAAAATGGGGATTGAGGGGGATTTAGAATCCCTCTCAATCTCCCTTTACGAAAGGGAGAGGTTATGGAAGGATAAGGGGGGAAAGTAAAAAATGACAACCAGAGGGCACGAAATCACTTCTATTATCAAACAGCAGATTCAAAGTTTCGGCATGCCTGTCACTATGGTAGATATCGGCACGGTAATCGAGATTGGTGATGGCATTGCCCGGGTTCACGGCCTGTCCGCCGCCAAATATAACGAGCTACTCCAGTTCCCTCATGACGTGCTCGGCATAGCTATGAACCTGGAAGAAGACAGCGTCGCCGCTGTTATCCTCGGGGACTACACCGCTATCAAAGAAGGGGACGAGGTACGGAGTACAGGCAGAATCGCTGAGGTACCGGTGGGCGACGGACTTATCGGCCGGGTGGTCGACTCTCTGGGACGTCCCCTGGACGGCAAAGGGCCGATAAAGAGCGACAGGACGCGCGCCATCGAGAGACTCGCTCCTAATGTAGCGATACGCAGCTCGGTAAACACACCTGTCCAGACCGGTATCAAGGCAATCGATGCCCTGATACCTATCGGTCGAGGACAACGTGAGTTGATTATCGGCGACCGCTCGACAGGGAAAACGGCAATCACTCTGGATGCCATCATCAACCAGAAGGGCGGCGATTTAATCTGTATCTATGTCGCCATCGGTCAGAAGGCCTCCAAGGTAGCCCAGATTGTGGCCACACTGGAGCAACATGGCGCTATGGAACATACCATCGTGGTAGCCGCTAACGCAGCTGAATCGGTTGCCCTGCAGTATTTCGCTCCCTACGCCGGCTGCGCCATCGGTGAGGAATTCATGGAGCAAGGCAAAGATGCCCTGGTTGTCTATGACGACCTCTCCAAGCACGCCTGGTCTTACCGACAGCTCTCCTTGCTCTTGCGCCGTCCCCCGGGACGGGAAGCCTATCCCGGTGATGTCTTTTATCTTCACAGCCGCTTGCTCGAGAGGGCAGCCAAGCTGGATACCGCCCACGGCGGTGGTTCGCTAACCGCCCTGCCGATTATCGAAACTCAGGCCGGCGATGTTTCGGCTTATATTCCGACGAATGTCATCTCGATTACAGACGGCCAGATTTATCTGGAAGCCGACCTTTTTAATGCCGGTCAGAGACCGGCCTTGAACGTCGGCTTGTCGGTTTCCAGGGTAGGCAGCTCGGCACAGACAAAAGCAATGAGAAAAGTGGCCGGCCGGCTTAAACTGGAACTGGCTCAATACCGTGATTTGGCCGCTTTCGCCCAGTTCGGCACTTCGGAACTCGACCAGGCTACCAGAGACCAACTGGAACGAGGGCGAAGAATTACCGAAGTCTTAAAACAAGGGCAGTATAGCCCAATGCTTGTGGAAAATCAGGTCATGATTTTGTATGCCGCTATCAACGGCTACCTTGCTGATGTAGCTATCGACCAACTGGCCGCTTTTGAAGCCGACTTCCATAAGTTTATGGATATGACTCACCGTGATGTCGGTAAGGCGATCGCTCAGGAAAAGGATATTAGCCCGGCGACCGAGGAAGCCTTGAAGGCAGCGCTGACTCAGTTTAAGCAGGGACGAAAGTAACAGGTGAAGGTACAAAGTGGCTGATATTCGTCAAATCAAACGCCGGATAAAGGGCGCCCAGAGCGTTGCCAAGATTACCCGGGCAATGGAAATGATTGCCACTTCCAAGATGCGACGCGCCCAGGAGCGTGGTCTGGCGGGACGGCCTTACACTGAAAAGATACATCAGGTAATCGCCGACCTGGCAGCCACTCTGTCTGAGACCGAGGCTGTGACCCATCCCTTGCTGCAACGGAGACCGATAAACAAGATAGCTATCGTGCTCATTACTCCCGACCGTGGTCTGTGCGGCGGGCTAATCGGCAATATCAACCGCCTGACCAACTCGTTCATTCAGGAGAAGAACATACCGACCAGCCTGATTTGCGTCGGTCGCAAAGGTCTGGACTATATGAGGCGCTACGGGCGTGATATTCGTGCCGAATTTACCTGGATGGGCGACCGCCCCGGCTTCCTCGATACCCTGCCGATATCCCGCATTATCCTGGATGATTACACTAATGGAACAATCGACGCTGTCTACGTCGCTTATTCCCGTTTTGTCTCCGTTCTGGCGCAGAAACCGGTCGTAGAAGAGATTCTACCAGTCGAACCACCAGCTTCATCGGCTGGGCTGAAGACAGATTTTCTCTACGAGCCTGATGCTAAGTCGGTTCTCAGCGGATTGCTGCCCAGATTTGTTGAGATACAGATTTATCATGCTATTCTGGAAGCAATCGCCAGTGAGCAATCCGCCAGAATGGTCGCTATGCGCAATGCCACGGAAAACGCCGGAGAGCTAATCGACGACCTGACCTTGATGTATAATAAAGCCCGCCAGGAGTCTATTACCAAGGAGCTTCTCGATATTACCGGCGGCGTCGAGGCTATGAGCCGGTAATATCTAACTCCCGCCAGGCAAACTGAATGGTATAGAATCTCTCCAAGTAGAGAGTTGTGAGGTGAAGAATGGCAACAGGTAAAGTAGTTCAGATAATCGGGACGGTAGTCGATGTCGAGTTTCCGTCTGATAAGCTACCTCAGCTTCTCAACGCTATCGAGATTACCGCTGATAGCGGCAAGATCGTCCTTGAGGTCCAGGAGCACATCGGGAATAACTGGGTGCGCTGCCTGGCAATGGCACCAACGGACGGGCTGCAGCGGGGCGCAGAAGCTGTGGATACCGGTGCTCCGCTCAAGGTGCCGGTGGGCAGACCGTCTCTGGGCCGGCTGTTCAACGTTCTTGGTGAACCGCTGGACGGTCTTGGTGATGTTAAGGCCGAAGAAAAATGGGCAATTCACCGGGCGCCCCCTAAACTCGAAGAACAGGCAACGACGACCGAAGTGCTGGAGACGGGTCTTAAGGTCATCGACCTGATTACTCCCTTTGCCAAAGGCGGCAAAATAGGCGCTTACGGAGGCGCCGGCGTGGGTAAAACGATTATCATTCTCGAGCTTATCCGCAACATTGCCACCGAGCATGGCGGCTTCTCCGTCTTCGCCGGCATCGGGGAAAGGTCCCGCGAGGGAAACGACCTGTGGCATGAAATGAAGGAGTCCGGCGTCATCGATAAGACCGTTCTCGTTTTCGGTCAGATGAATGAACCACCGGCGGTACGCCTGCGTATCGGCCTGACCGGATTGACCATGGCGGAATACTTCCGCGATGTCGAGCATCAGGATGTGCTGCTCTTTATCGATAATATTTACCGCTACACCCTGGCCGGCATGGAAGTCTCGGCTCTGCTGGGACGGATGCCTTCGGCGGTGGGTTATCAGCCGACCTTGGCTACCGAGGTCGGTGAACTGGAAGAAAGAATTACCTCGACCACTAAAGGCTCGATAACATCCGTACAGGCGGTATATGTGCCCGCCGATGACTATACCGACCCCGGCGTGGTCACCACCTTCGGCCACCTGGATGCCGTCATCGCCCTGGACAGGTCTATTGCCGAACAGGGTCTCTACCCGGCCGTGGACCCGCTCACCTCGACTTCCCGGATTCTCGACCCCAAAATCGTCGGCGAGGAACACCACCGGATAGCCCGCGGCGTCCAGCAGGTGCTGCAACGCTACAAAGACCTTCGAGACGTAATTGCCATACTTGGCATCGAAGAGCTAAGTGATGAGGATAAGCTCAGTGTGGCTCGGGCACGCCGGATACAGAGATTTTTGTCTCAGCCGATGTTTGTCAGTGAAGTCTTCACCGGCAGACCGGGCCGCTACGTGCCGATAGCCGAGACGGTACGCGGCTTCAAGGAAATTCTCGAAGGTAAGCACGATGCCTTACCGGAACAGGCTTTCTATATGGTGGGCACTATCGATGAAGCGGTCGAGGCCGCCAAGAAGATGGGGGCTGCTGTCTAATGCCTGAAACGATTAAGCTCGATATCGTCACCGCCGACCGATTAGTCTATTCAGAGGATGTAGACGCTATCGTTGCGCCGGGTATCGAGGGCGAACTGGGTATTTTACCTCACCATACCACACTGATGACGATGTTGCAGGCCGGCGAATTACGGGTCAGGAAAGCCGGCGAGGAAACCGCTATGGCTATTTCCGGCGGCTTTCTGGAAGTGCGACCCGACCGGGTCGTTGTCCTGGCAGATTCTGCGGAAAGAGAGGCCGAAATCGATTTGGCAAGGGCAGAAGAGGCCAAACGGCGAGCTCAAGAAAGGCTGAGACACCCGGCTCCCGGGATCGATATGGCTAGAGCAGAGGCCGCCCTGCATCGCTCCGTTGCCCGTCTTAAAGTAGCCGAGAAGCGCCGAAGAAGAAGGCTGGGAGCGTGAGCCCAGTGCTGTTAATGAAGAAACGGCTAGCCAGGCTAGCCGTTTCTTTTTTATGTTCGCAGCTATCCCGCCATGCCGTTCCATATCTCGCCGCTAAGGTTTCATTCCAATTTGCAATCAAGATGGCAACAATAAAGTTGAGGAACGCACAGGCGGGGACGCCTGTGCCACTACTTTACCTGCCATCCTGAAAACCAAAGCGAATCAGTAGCTGATGCACCGCCGGTTGACACTCTTCATACTAACGAACCTTGACTCTTCTCGTATGAACAGTCAATAATACTTGTGTGGGGCGCCTTGCCTTGAAGATGCCAAAGAGCAGGAAGAAACAAATGACGGCTATCCCGAGATTGTTTAGTTTGATGACATTAGTGGCTACCGTCGCAGCCTTAGCGGCGTGCGGGGCTCCGGTTCCACCATCCATAGACAAAGAAACTTCTGAAGAAAGCATCGTCA
Organism: Chloroflexota bacterium; assembly: GCA_016190895.1. Taxonomy (GTDB): domain Bacteria; phylum Chloroflexota; class Dehalococcoidia; order Dehalococcoidales; family UBA2162; genus JACPPR01. The sequence goes on from JACPPR010000011.1 coordinate 8,968, forward strand.
CCTACACCTATGATGTTGAAGCTAAAAACTGGGTCAGCGACGTAAATTCGGTTGCACCGGCTGCCGGGAATAACAACGTATTGCTCACCGGAAACAATACTGTGATAATCCAGTTGCAGCCGGATAGCCCCATTCAGGAGATCATAATCGATGAAGGTCTTATCATCGGCGGCGGCGACCCGATTTTCGATATCGATGGCAATCCTAGTGACAATGGCAGCGGAACGCTCAGAATAGGCACACTAACCATGACCACTGTGGACGCCCGAAGGCTGGAGATACGAGATACTCAAGTTGTCAGCAGTAACATCACCAATGTCGTTGCCCAGGACGATGAGTTCACCCTTAACACTACCAATGTCACAGAGGTTTTTGTCGAAAGGGGAGCGAGCAGTACCCTCTCGCTCACGAGCTTCAGAGTAGACCGTATTCGCATCCTGGGAGTAAGTGACGGTTCTGATACCCACCTGGAGCGACTCACCGTAACCCGCTCCGGTTTCGTCGGAAAGATACGGATTGAGGATGCGAAAATCGCCAGCCTAATTCTAACTAGTGTTTCTCTTGAAGACCCATAGTAAGAGAAACATCCGGTTCATATTATACTCTTATACTCCAATAGCTGGAATGCGACATGTTTTGACGAACGAGTAAATAAAGAAGGCGGCTAGTTAAGCTAGCCGCCTTCTTGTTATTCCGTTCGGCAATCACAGCACGTTAGACACTGCCGCTTCGCTATTTATTTGATAGCATACAGCTTGCCATCATCGGAAGCTACGTAAACAATCCCGTTGGCTAAGGCTGGTGAGGAGGTAATTGCCCCCCCTGTAGCAAAGTCCCAAATCTTGGTGCCCGTAGCCGCTTCCACGGCATACAGATGTCCGTCATCACTGCCGACCAGGATAGCATTACCCGCTACAGCCGGGGTAGACCTGACCGCGCCCCCGGTTGCGAACGACCACAGTTTTTTCTGAGTCTTGGTGTCGAAAGCTACCAGTTTGTTTTCCAGTCCCACATAAAGAGTGTCGCCGACAACCACAGGAGAGGAATTGGATGCCCCCCGCAGGTCAACCGTCCATAGATAACCTGACTGTTGCGGGGGTACAGGTACCAGTCCAGGTAGCATCAGCCGCAGTTGCGTCCACAAGGGCTTGACTTCATGCTCCTGAAGCCGGGTACGCTCCATACCATTGAAAGCAGATAAACGGCCGTTAGTGGTAATGACGTATACGGTGGTATCAACCACAGCCGGGCCGGCATAAACAGGGTAGTGAGTCCTGAAACGAAGCCGTCTCTGCCCGTTCAAGGCATTAAAAGCATACGTGTAACCATCCGCAGCCCCGATGTAGACGACGCCATTGGCAACGACCGGCGGAGATTGTGCCGGGCTACCCGTATCATAGTCCCAGACCTTTCTCCCGGTCGCCGTATCTATAGCGTAAAGATTATAATCGTCAGACCCGAAATAGAGTATTTTACCGGCGATTGCCGGCGCCGACCTGATTGGGAAAGTACTCGCAAAATCCCAGACTTTCTGCCCGCTTTGGGCGTTCAGCGCATATAAATGACCGTCATTGGAACCGAAATACACCACACCGTTAGCCACTGAAGGCGATGAATCGACCCAGCTACCCGTCTGGTATTCCCAGCGTTTCCCGCCGGTTTCCGCATCCAGAGCGTATAGTCGAGAATCTTGGGAGCCGATATAGACAGTGCCATTAGCCACTGACGGTGACGAATGAATCGCAGCGCCCGCCTGAAACACCCATTTTAGCGTACCTTCAGGAACGATGGCGGCAGCTCCGGCATTGCCGGAGTGACTCAAATCATGTTGGAACATTGCCCATTCGCCGGGTAGAGAATTCGAATTCACGGCCTGGGGCGGCTTGATTATCAGGTCTGTAAAATAGAACAGTATAAGAAGCGTGGTGACGACGACAGCCAGCCCACCGGCGCCGATTGCGGCTATCTTGATTGCCCTCTTTCGTTTCAGGTACTTGGCGCGAAGCCTAGCAGCTTCGGCCAGCTCTACTGTGTTGAGCGCTGCTTCGGAGTGGATGGCGGCTCCCCAACAGTGCTGGCAGAACTGCACGCCGGCATGATTAGGTTTGTGACAAACCGGGCAGATAACCCAGAGTTGCTCTTCGGTTTGAGAACTCATAAAATAACCCTCCGACTATTTAATAAAGGAGCTACTCTGTCTGTTGAACCCTTAATTTATAAGGACTGCCTCGCACCAGCAACCCCTCGACCCATCCCGGCAGTCCTTACGTATATATCAGCTTTAGGTTCGTCTATAACAACACTCAGGTAATTTCAAGAATGGCCCGGGTACCCGCTTTAGCTGCTTTCACCCTAACCAGAGTACGCATTGCTTCAGCTATTCTACCCTGTTTACCAATAACCCGACCTTTATCTTCATCGGCAACCTGCAATTTAAGGGTGATACCTTGCTCAGTTTGTTCCTCGGTCACTACCACAGCATCAGGCGAGTTCACGATAGATTTGGCGATGTACTCAACGAGTTCTTTCATGTTTTCTCCTTGACTGTCTTGAACTTATCCATTATGCCCGCCTTTGACAGCAGTCTAGCAACAGTCGCCGTTGGCTGAGCTCCTTGCTTCAGCCACTTTAGCGCTTCTTCTTCATTGATGACTACTGTTTCCGGCGAGGTCAACGGATCGTAATGCCCGATGATGTTGATAAACGCCCCATCGCGGGGCGCCCGGGAATCAGCTATTACCAGCCGGTAGCTCGGTCTGTTCTTGGCGCCTACTCTTCTTAATCTAATTTTAACCATACGTTCCTATCTGTTTTAGGATATTATGCGCTATTAGTAAGTGGCTGTCAATAGCAGGTGCCTTGAAGCTGACAATCGGAGAGTTACTACATACGGAAGGCAACAGTTACGGCCAATAGCTAAGCAGAAAAACCTGGGTAGTCAGGGGTAAGAGAGCCTTATTTACGGACAACTTGGGCTGAGCGCTGATTTCCTTTACCCCCATTTCGGTAAGGAACTTATCCACCGGCTCCAGTTCCCGTTTCAGGACTGGCGTCTTGTAGTGCATCGGAATAACAATTTTCGGCTCGAGCTGACGCACCACCTCGGCGGCACCCGAAGCATCGATGGTGGAAACGCCGCCCACCGGAACCAGCAAAATATCGATGTTGCCCAGCTCCTCCGCCTGCTCGGCAGTGAGCGCATGCCCCAGGTCACCCAGGTGGCAAACCGATAGTTCATCTATCTCGATGACATAGACAGTATTCTTGCCTCTCGCCTTGCCCTTTTCACCATCATGGAAGGTTGCCATTCCGATAATCATTACGCCGCCGATTTCATACTCGCCCGGCCCCTGCACGGCTCTAAATTCACCACCGATGCCGGCGAGATGGGAATGTTCCGGATGGGGATGGCTAACGGTTATGACGCGGGCGGTCTGTTTACCTAATGAGTAACCGGAATTGGGCGAATAAGGGTCGGTGATGACTGTAGTACGAGAACCTTTGATTCTGAAGCAGGAGTGGCCTAGCCAGGTAATTTCCATTTCTTTATGCCTAAATATAGCACAGGCAGGTTAACTGGTCAATTAGCAGCTCCAAACAAGTAACAAACGCCAAGTATCAAGTAACAATAACCAACCCCTAAGGATATGCTAAAATACGGAAACAAGAGCCTAGCCTGGAGCGTTACCAGTGATTCCTATCAAGTTAGCCGTACGCAACTTTATGCCCTACCGGGAGAATGTGCCGCCGCTCTATTTTACCGGTATGCACACAGCCAGCATCTGCGGCGAAAACGGCAGCGGCAAATCGGCACTCATCGATGCCATCACCTGGGCGCTCTGGGGCAAGACCAGGGCTAAAAGCGATGATGACATTATTCACCTCGGGCAGAACGAAACTGAGGTAGAATTCGACTTTGCCGTAGGGCAGCAGACTTACCGGGTCATCCGCAAGCATTCCCGGCCACGGCGGCAGCGAGCCTCGGGACAGAGCAGCCTTGACTTGTTTATCAGCAATCCTTCCAATGGGAAGGATGATTTCAAACCAATCTCAGGCAACAGCATCCGGGAGACGGAACAGCTAATCATAGATACCCTGCATATGGACTATGACACCTTCGTTAATAGCGCCTTCCTCCGCCAAGGGCACGCCGATGAGTTCACTATCGCCAGCCCGGCAAAACGCAAGCAGGTGTTGTCGGATATCCTGGGGCTTTCCAGATATGACGAACTCGAGGAGCAAGCCAGAGAAATGGCTAAAGAGCGGGAAAGGGGCAAGGCTCTGGCCGAAAGCGCCATTGAAGACATCGATAAGGAATTAGCTCAAAAACCGGCCTGCGAGGCGGAATTGGCCAGGGCGCAGACTGAACTTTCGCAACTAGATAAAGAGCTGGCCGCCGGAGAGAGCAGACTGAACGAACTGCGACAGCAGAAAGAAACGCTGGAAGGCAAGCGGCAGCAACAGAGCCAGCTTGAGAAGCATCTTCTCGAAACGGCCAGGTCCCTGGCAAGCTGGAACGACCAGATTAAGCAGCGCCAGGCCAGAGTCAAAAACTATGAGGAGATGATTGCCCGCCGGGACAGCATAGAAACGGGCTACAATCAGTTCAAGGAATCCAAAAAGGCGAGCGGCGAACTCGACCAGAAACTCCGGCTGGTGACCGCTCTCAACGAGCGCAAACACAAACTCGAGATAGCCGTTATGCAGGCCAGCCAGTCCTTGCTCAAGGAGCATACCCTGGCTGAAAATAAAATCAACGAACTGGAAACCACCAGCCAGAAATTCCCCCGGCTAAAAACGGAATTGCAGCAGGCGCAGACAGCCTTGAACCAGTTCGTCGGGGAAGAAGAGCTTCTCAAACAAAAAAGACAGGCCGAGCAGCAACTCAGAACCCTCACCCAGAGTCTGGAATCAGATAGAGGCCGGCTGGAGAAGGAGCTAGCCGAGATAGGTGAGAAGCTGGCCCTGCTGGCAAGCCAGACGGGAGCGGTCTGCCCCTTGTGCGAAAGAGAGTTGGGCGAAGAGCACCGTAAACTCATCGAGGCAAAGTATATCGTTGACCAACACGAGAAATACGATACTCTGAAGGCGAAGCGAAGCGAGTTTGTCTTGAAGCAGACCGAGCTTAAGACAATAACCGCCGAAATACCCCGGCTGGAAACAAGGCTGAATCAAGCCAGAACAGCGGCACAAACTAGAATCAGCCTCCTGGTGCGGGAGATTGCCGAAGCCGACCAGGCCGGTGAGCAACTGGACGAGCAGAAAATCAGGCTATCTGAAATCCAGGAGCAGCTAGCCAGGAAAGATTTTGCCCCCGGTGAGCAGGCGGCGCTGGCTCAGCTCGAGGGTGAGATAGCCAAACTGGGCTACGATGCGCAGCAGCATGAGCAAATACGCCAGCGCTTAGCCAGCCTTGAACAATGGGAAGCCGCCTGGCGTAAGCTGGACGAAGCAGACCGGCTTATAACGCAGGAAAGAGAATCGGCTGCCGGCGCCGAACGGGCGGCTCATGAGTTAAGAGTCAGCCTGGAGGCGGATAACCAGAAAAAGCAGGCGTTGACCGCCGAACTAAGCCTACTGCCCCAGCTTACAGCCGAGCTTGCCGCGGCGGAAACGGAGCACCGGACACTAGTTGCCCGGCAAAAGCAGGCTCAAGAATCAGTGGGTACTATCAAGGGCAGGCTCCAGCGCTTTGCCGAACTGGAGATAAAGGTAAAAGAAAAAGAAGAGTCGCTGGCCCAGAACTCAAAAGAGGAGGTAGTCTACCGGGACCTCGCCCAGGCTTTCGGCAAGAAGGGCATCCAGGCATGGCTCATCGAGATGGCGCTGCCTGAAATCGAGCTTGAAGCCAACAAGCTGCTCGGCCGCATGACCGATAACCGGATGAATGTCACGATTGAGACCCAGCGCCAGACCAAAGCCGGGGATACGGCCGAAACCATGGATATCAAAATCGCCGATGAGCTTGGGACGCGAAATTACGAGATGTTCAGCGGCGGGGAAGCCTTTCGCATCAATTTCGCCATCCGCATCGCCCTCTCCAAACTGCTGGCGCGCCGGGCGGGGGCGCCCCTGCCTACCCTGATTATCGATGAGGGCTTCGGCACGCAGGACGTCACCGGCCTGGAAAAGCTGAAAGAGGCGATAATTTCCATCCAGGATGATTTCAAGATGATACTGGTCATCACCCACGTGGAAGAGCTGCGGGACGCCTTCCCCACCCGCATAGATGTTATCAAAACGGCGGAGGGGTCAATGGTGGAGGTGAGCTAGACCCTGTAATCCTCTGGGCTAAAAGTACCACGGCTCATCCGGCCAACCTATCGCTTTGCCTACACCCTTTTCAAACGTGTCATAAGACTCCAATATCTTTACCTGAACTTCGCTAGGTAGAGTTTTTACAATTGAATCCCAGTCAATAGACAAAAGAACACGATTCACCAATTCAGTCAATATCTCCTGCGCACATACGACGAAAATGAAAGGATCCAGGAATGGTCTGTGGGAAGCAATGCATGGAGACACTTCAGGTTCCTGCAAAAGGCTTTTAGCGGCTTCTTCATTCAACTTAATCAGGTTTTTATTATGTATATGAATAGAGGAGTCGCTAAACTGCACGCCTTCAAACAACTCTCTGTGCATGAAAGAATCACGCAAGGGATAGAAGACATCAATTTGTCTTTGTGTAGTCTCTGTTGCCAACAAAGCATAAAGATTCGGGGCCTTTAACTGGAGAGCTTTGTAAAATTTGCCCAGTTTTCTCTCGCCGCTTTTATCTTTGGAGATTCTTAGAGATATATTTATCCTGTTCTTGACTTCCATTTTGTAAAACTCTTCTATTATATGGGCAAGGTCGTCAAATACTCCTGTGCTCAACATCACAAAGTAGGCTAAATGGTACAATTGATTATCTAAAGTGTCCCAGTCAGCAGTCTTTAAAGAAAAGAAACCTATCTTATCATACGCTCGGCAAAGAAATTCTAGACGTCGGCCTAAACTGCCTAATTGGTCAGATAGTCTTTCGGACATACCCTTGCCGGCATATGCGGCAATCGTCCAAGCGCGCTGATACGCTTTATAGAGCGTTTTGAATCGGTACAAATAGTAAAACCCTTCATTAACCTGCGGACCTTGAGGCGTTATGTAGTAAAATCCGTGGGAAGTCATAAGAATTCGTACTATGTCTATCGCACTCTCCGCTGTAACAATTTGCGCCGCAATCTTTTCTGCCTTTTCTGCATGGACGGGATCATCTCGGCCTACCACCAGATAATCCCAAATATTGGAGGCAAATATATCTGCCAAAGTCACGTCACTACCAACAGCAACACTCTCCCAGAGATTGCTGGGCGTCTTGTTTGTTACACCGTGAAGTGGCCCATCAGACGCTTTTAGTCCAATGCCCTCTCCATCAGTGTAATAATCAGTTAATGCAATCCCGTTTGCGACAAAAACTCTCCGGAGTTCATCATGTGTCGTTGGCAAAGATATGACGTTGATTTGCCTAAAATTATTCAGTCTCACCAAGCGGTAGGCGTCGGTGCCTGCCGACAGTATCTCGCTTGACAGAGACTTGCTGTGAATTACAAATCTTAGCAGAGGAACACTGTGCGGGTCTCGATTAAAAGGATTCTTCTCGCTTCGCATAAACATCTTATCTTATCACGTCTCCAGGTTTATCTCAGCCCTGCAGCACGTTCTTATCCCCCACAAACCCCTCATAGCTCGGGCAGAAACTCCCTAGAACACACTCGGTGCAGCGGGGGCGTTGGGCTTTGCAGATTCTTCTGCCGTGCTCTATCATCAGGACGTGAAACGCGTAGACCTTCTCCGACGGCACCATCGCCTCAAGAAGCGTGTGCGCTTTCTCCGCAGAAACTTTGAAATCTATGAATCCCAGCCTTTTGGATACCCGCAGAATATGCGTGTCCACAGGCAGGGCGGGCGTGCATAAAGCGAAAAGCAGCACGCAGTTGGCGGTCTTGGCGCCCACTCCTGGCAACCGTCTTAACCAAGCTCTTGCCTCATCGATGGGAAGTTCATTCAAGAAGTCCAATTCAAGCTGACCGCGCATCCGCTTTATCTCAGCGAGAACCTGCTTGATGCGGTTAGACTTGATTTTGTCCAGCCCGCCGACCCGTATGGACTCGGCGATTTTGCTGGCCGGAGCCTCGGCCACAGCTTCCCAATTCGGGAAAGTGGTTCGGAGAGACCTGAAGGCACGCCCGGAATTCGTGTCTGAAGTATTTTGAGAGAGGATGGTCTCGACCAGCACATCGAGCGGGCTGCCATCGGGCTGGCAGTTCTGAACGCCGTACTCGCGCGTCAAAAGGGTGATAGTCTGTTCTATGTTTGCTCTGTTCATGCTGACATCGTGTATGAGATTGGCATAGTCCTGTAATACTAGTACCTGTAAGATGTTATTTTTCGGTATCGCACAGGCGGGGACGCCTGTGCCACCAACATTAGGAATAGGTGTTTCTTAGCACTAATCCAGAATTACCTCATCCCCATACTTCGGCACGGTAACGTCCCAGTTTTTGTATTTTCTGAGGAAGTCGGCGAAGGACTGAGCGGATTCAGGCTCACCGTGAACAACGAAGATTTGCCGGGGAGGCTTCTGGAGAGCGGAAAGCCATTTGACCAGGTCATTTCTATCGGCGTGCGCTGAGAAACCACGCAGTTGAATGATTTTGGCTTTGACCGGATAGTACTGACCGAGAATCCTGACCTCTTTTGCGCCATCGACAATCAACCTGCCGAGCGTGCCCACCGCCTGATAGCCGATAAAAAGGACGGTGCTCTCCGGCCGCGCGATGTTGGTCACCAGGTGATGCTTGATTCTGCCGCCAGTGACCATCCCGGAGCCGGCAATAATGATGACCGTCCCTTTGATATGGTTGATCGCTTTCGATTCCTCCACGGTCTCCACCATTTTCAAGCCCGGGAAATCAAAAGGCGACGTGTCAGGGTGTATGTGGTCCATCAATTCCTTATTTAGTAAATCATAGTTACGCTTGAAAACCTCGGTTATTTTTATTGCCATCGGGCTGTCGAGGAAGACCAAGAGATGAGGTATGCGGTTTTCATTGACCAGGTTATTCAGGTGGTAAAGGAGTTCCTGAGCGCGTTGGAGGGCAAAGCTAGGAATGACGATGTTGCCGCCGGCTTGCCAGGTCGAATTCACAATATCAGCCAGACTATCGCAGACATCGGGTTCTTCCCAATGGATTCTATCACCGTAGGTAGATTCAACGAGAATGTAGTCCACCTTGGAAAAGATGCTCGGGTCTTGCAGAATCGGCCTGTCCCACCTGCCCACATCTCCGGAGAAGACGAGCACGCGGTGCTCACCTCCTTGTGTAACCGTTACTTTCACCATCGATGAGCCGAGAACATGGCCGGCATCACAGAACTCGGCGATAACGCCATTACCAACCTGAACAGGCTCCATATAGTTCACCGGCGCAAAAAGAGGGGCAGTGGCTTTAGCGTCCTCTGCAGTATAGAGCGGAATCTCGGGGTGGGGACCCTTCCTCTTCTCCCGCTGGTGACGCTTCTTCTTAAATGCAGCATCTTCTTCCTGAAGGTGGGCGGCATCATGGAGCACGATTTGAGCGATTTCAGAAGTGGCGGCGGTACAATAGATTTTCCCCCGGAAACCATCCTTCGCCAGCTTGGGTAAGAGGCCGCTATGATCGACATGAGCGTGGGTCAGGAGGACAGCATCGATATCCTTGGGGGGCACCGGAAAAGGGTCCCAGTTCCGGCTGGCAAACTGCCTCTCCTGGAATAATCCGCAGTCAACCAGAAGCTTGGTATTATTTGCCTCCAGCAGGTACCGCGAGCCGGCGACATTGCCAGCTCCGCCCAGAAAAGTAAGCTTAATGTTCAAGTTATCCCCCGTTCTTGTTTCTCACTAATAATACTAGCAAATGGGGGGAAATGCCAGTGTAACCCTCGAGATTACTTCGCAATCTTGATAAATCTTACGGATTGCCACGTCCTTCGGCTGTAGGACTCGCAATGACAGATGTAGCGCCCTATCCAATTCAGGAAGGATTCTGTATAATAGTCCTCAATTAACAGAGAAAAGATTGAGGGAGGCAAACAATTCATGGAACTAATCGATTTCGCTCAGACGGCGCTTCAAGGCTCACAGCGGGCCATCAAGAGAGCTACCGACGGCCTGACGGCGCAAGAGCTAGCCTGGCAGCCCAAGCCGGACGCTAACTCGATAGGACTTATCCTTTTCCACAATGCCCGTTCCGAAGACACCTTTATCCAATCAACCATCCAGCAAACGCCGACCGAGTGGGAAGCCGGAAAATGGCACAGCAAGCTCGGCATGCTGGAGACCCAGCCCGGCGCCGGCTACACGCAAGAGCAGGTGGCCACTTTTAGGGCTCCGGCGCTGGCAGATTTGCTAGCCTATGCCGATGCGGTGCGGGCTAAGACCACTGACTATGTTAAAGGGCTGACGCCGGCTAAATGCGACCAGAAGGTAACCTGGGGACGCACGGGAGAATTCACCATCGGCGCCCTGCTCGCCCTCGTGATAAATCACTCTTCCCAGCACGCCGGGGAAGTCTCCTATTTGCGCGGCCTGCAGCGCGGGGCGAATAAGTAGAGAACGCCTAAACATCTCCCTTTCGTAAAGAGCCTGCCCTGAGCTTGCCGAAGGGGAGATTGAGAGGGATTTAGGTTCAAAATCCCCCTTATTCCCCCTTTTTCAAAGGGGGGAGACCGCCCGATTCACATCAAGCACTTTTATTAAAGAGAGGAACTTCAAGGAGACGAAAATGGCTTTGGAAGAAGAAATCCTGAAAAGTAACCGCGTCATCGCTATAGTCGGCCTGTCTGCCAACCCGGAGCGGCCGAGCAATGAGGTCGCCAGATACCTCAAGGGAAAAGGCTACACCATCATCCCGGTCAATCCGAATGAAAAGGAGATACTCGGCGAGACCTGCTACCCCGACCTGAACTCAATCCCCGGCAAGGTGGAAGTGGTGGATGTCTTCAGGCGGGCGGAAGACACCCCGCCCATCGCCCGCGAGGCGGTCAAGAAAGGCGCCGCCGTGCTCTGGCTACAGGAGGGCATCGTGAATGAAGAGGCAGCCGCCATCGCCCGCCAGGCAGGGCTTCAGGTGGTCATGGACAAGTGTATGAAGAAGGAACATGAGAAATTGACTGCTAAGTAGCTAAGTGACTAGCGTCAAGAAGAGTGGGGAGGCCGAGATTCTGCCTCCCCACTTCGTTCTCCTTGAGCACCTCATGAACTGCCCCACGACTGCACAGGCGGGGACGCCTGTGCCACTTTTGAGATTTGAGCCCTTGCTTAGAGTATAACCACCTTCTCTTTCAGCCCGGCGATGTCCTCCCAGCCATAGCCAAGCTCGAGGAGGATTTCTTCCGTGTTCTGGCCGATCTCCGGCGCGGGGCCTTTGATAGTGGCCGGATTATTGGAGAAATTGACCGGGCTGGCTACCATCGGCACTTTGCCGTCCGGGTGATTGAGGTCAACGAAGAAGTTATTGGCCAGCGCCTGCGGGTCTTCCGTGACCTCGGTGGGAGATTGCACCCGCGCCCAGATGAGGTTGTTTGCCCGGCAGCGCTCCTCCCAGTAGGCGATGGGCTGCGAGGCGAAGGTCTCATCCAGAATTTCAATCAGCTCGGCATTGTTTATCCGGCGGGCTTCCATGCTGTTGAAACGCTCGTCGTTGGTCAGCTCGGGCTTTTCGATTGCCTTGCAGAAGCCGGGCCAGAACGGGTCCGGCCGCAGCATGCCGAGGCAGAGCCACCGGTCATCGCCGCAGCGGTAAGACGACCAGAGCGGATTGGCAACCCTCTTACGGTTGTCCTTCGGTAACTCGTTAGCCACCAGAGCAACCTGGATGTCCCCGCTGAGAATCCAGACGCCCGACTGGAAGAGCGAGCAATCCACTCTCTGCCCTTCGCCGGTCTTTTCCCGGTGCCACAAGGCAGCCAGCACTCCAGATACCACGTGGGCAGCGACGGCCCTGTCCATCATGCCGCCGCGCTGGGTTGGAGGAGTATCACCCTCTTCGCCGATGATGTACTGATATCCGGCACGCGCCCAGGCTGATACGCGGTCATAGCCCGGCATATCTTTATCGGGTCCCTTCCTGCCGACAGCATTCAGGAAACCGTAGATGATTCTGGGATTGACCTTCTTCAAGTCCTCGTAGGTCATCTTAAGGTTCTGGAGCGCCTTGTCCTCGTTGTTGGTAAGGAAGATATCAGCGCTCTTGACCATCTTGTAGACAACGTCTCTGCCGGCCTGCTGTTTCAGGTCGATTGCGATACTCTTCTTGCCCCTGTTGATCAGCTCAAACCTCGGGTTCACATTGGCGCCGTCTATTGTCAGGTAGACGGAAGCGCCCTGGATGCGGCGCGTGCCACGGAACTGGTCGCCGGTGAGCGGCTCAATCTTGGTGACATCAGCGCCCCAGTCCGCCAGCCAGACGCTGGCTGATGGAATCGCCTCCATAAGCTCCATAGAAAGTACTTTCAGACCCTCGAGTAGACCTGCCATTTCGTCTCCTTTTCGTTGCGTATTTTACGTATTACTTTATATAAGTGAGGGAAATAATCTTTGTCACCCTCACCTCAATCCTCTCCCGTCAAGGGAGAGGAAGTGGACCCGAATTTCTGCAAATCCGTACTTGATGCTAGACATAGGGCAGTCTACCTCGCCGCAGGAGGTCCCGGCGGCCGGCCGCCGGGCGGCTGGATAGTGAAACTGGGTCGGGCAGCCACGATCTTCTCCTGGTAGACGCGCATCTCTTCCTCGGTAGGCGGTTCCGTGTCCTTCAAGTCTTTAGCTATTCTGACATCCCAGCTAAGCTCATCCTTAACCTTCTGAAGGGTCACCCCGCAGCCGGCGTGCACCGATCTTAGTGTCATCTCCCTGTCCTCAAAGGAATAAATAGCCAGGTCGGTAATCACAGCCACCGGTCCGGTGTTCGGCGGCAGACCGGCCTCTTCCCGCCGTCCCGGTTTGCCATCGAAGTAGCCGGGGCAGGTGTTGAAATCGACCTTCTCCAGGAATCTGCGCTTGCTTTGCTCGAGAATAACGATAGTGCGTCCGCAGAAGCTCATCACGTCATTGCCCCCACCGCTGCCTGGCCAGCGATGAATAGGATTGCGGTAGTCGCCGACCGCGGTATCATTGACATTCCCGTGGCGGTCGATTTGCCCACCCCCCATAAAACCGGTTGTGATGTAGCCAGCCTGCGCAAGGCAGTTCACGTAAAACAGCCCGGATAGCTGTTCGGCGTAGGACTGCGAGCCGAGGGTATCCGTAGCCCTGGGTATCGGGAAAAGGCTGGCTCTGACAATGCCGTTTTCGATGATAATGGTGCAGTTAGAGGCGTGGTAATTCTTGGCCAAAACGCCGGCCTGCATGGGCAGCCCCACTCCCACATATACGGTATCCGTGTTCTTAATCATGCGGGCAGCCGAGATAACCATCTGGTCGAAGGCGGTGTAATCGGTAGCGTACTTTTTCTCAGGCATTTCGTTACCTCCAAGCTTATACTGAAAATCCGAAGCACGAAACTCTAAATTCTAGACAAGTTCATCCCGATTGCATCGGGACAAAATCTAAAGTTCTAAGGAAACCCAAATGCTACAATGCCAACACAACTTCTTAATGGCATTTGTCCTTTGACATTTATTTGGCATTTGAGCTTTGATATTTGAATTTATTTAGTATTTCGATATTCGAATTTAGGTTCACAATTTTCCACAAACGTTAGTTCTCGGACTAAATACCCGTAATCACGGGGTCGCTCTTAGCCGGATTCTGAATCTTGATTTTATCAAGAAAATCGGGTCCGTTCACCTTCTTCAGGTTCTCCAGATACTCGTTCCAGTCCTTCACCCCCCAGACGGCCGCCTGCATATAGGCGTTATAGGCTTCCTCACTTGTCATCATGCCTATTGCGCCCGGACCATCGTTATAGCAGCCGGCGAGGTGGACAGGGTAAGCGCCGAAGGGCTGCTCGACGACAGCATTGACCCTGAAGCCGGAGATTATGGTCCGGTTCGGGTCCCGCCGGATGACATCGCCATCGACAATCTTCTCTGTCGTGATGATGATTTTCTTGCTGGCGTTGATACCCTCATGGTCTACTCCGAGAGTCCCCCATCTCTGGGCATTGCCTTCGGCATCGCACCTCTGCACGTGGAGGATACCCACGTCCGGCACCACCGCCTTGACCAGGCCGATTTTCCCGGTGCCGAAAGGGTCGTCTATCGATATGATGTTCTCGTTATATTTCAGCATATCGGAGCCAATCTGGCTCCTGGTCGGCATAAAGGGCACCCCCATGTAGCCGGCCTGGAGAGCCTGGGCGATACCGAAGTGAGAGTATTCCACAAAGCGTGGGAATTTGCCCAATGCCCTGGCTCGTTGCAACTGATACGAGCGCTTTTCATCCAGTTGATAGTAGCCGGTTAGCACCGTATCCACCAGGCCTTCACTGACAAGCAGTCCAGTATTCGCCAGCAAGGCTATAATCGTCAGGTGGTCGATTTTCTGGCGCACTATCTCATGCACTGCCGCCGAGGGCGAGCCGTGCTGCGCCCCGCCGATAAAGAGCAGGTCGCCACTCTTGACATTTTTTGAGATGGCTTCACTCATCGTCATTACCTTACTGCTCAAATCAGCACCTCCTGTTACTCTTGAAGAAATCTCTTTCGGAGAAAGGCGGGATGGAAAGAAAAGAATGGAAAAGCAAAATTACTCACGCTTTTCGCCGTAGTTTAGCCTTATTTAGCAGATTTGTCAACGAGTTTCTCCCACGCCTTCTTGACTCCTCGCTTCATCTCATCGAGACTGCCATCATTGCTGATAACCACATGGGCACGCTTGATTTTTTCCTCATTGGACATTTGAGCGCGGATACGGGCTTTGGTCTGTTCTTCAGTCATCCCTCGCTGTTCTTTCATGCGTTTGACAACGACGCCCTCCGGGCTGACAGTGACCCAGATTTCATCCACCAGCTTATCCCAATCAGCATCGGTCTCGAGCAGGACGGCTGCTTCCATCACTACCACGGGTACGCCCTGTTTCCGGTATTCGGCAAGCTTGTCTTCCATCATTTTCCGCATGCGCCTGTGCATAATGTGGTTCAGCTTTGCCAGAGCCTCGGGATTGCCGAAGACGATGGGTCCCAGTTTCTTGCGGTCAATCTCACCGTCCGGGCCGAGGACTTCATGCCCGAACGCAGCTACTATTTCCTGCTTGATGTCACTCCTGGTGAGCGCTTCGTGGCCCACTTTATCAGCATCGATTATTGTTGCGCCCATCTCAGCCAGGTACTGTGAAACAGTGCTCTTGCCGCTACCGATACCGCCCGTAAGACCGATAATTCTTGTCATATTCCTTCCTTGATATTCAATACTGCTATTATTCTATATCTCTCTGGCTACGGTCAGTCCCCACACAGAGATAGCCCCGGCTGCTTTCAGCGCCTGAGCGCAGGCATTCAAGGTAGCCCCGGAGGTGGCCACATCATCGATAAGGATTACCTGACGATTCCGCAGCCGGTCGTCACGGCAAACAAACGCCTCGGAGACGTTACTCCGTCTTTCTTCGACAGTAGCCGTTCTCGCCTGAGGAGAGGTGGGTTGCCGACGAGTGAGGCAGTCATCCACCACCGATAGATTAGTCAGTTTGCCTAGCTCGGCAGCCAGCAGCCCGGATTGATTGTAGCCGCGCTCTTTCAATCGCTTCAGGTGCAGGGGCACCGGAACCAGAACGTCCCCAGACAGCGGGTGGGCGACCAGAAAATCATTCAGTAAGAGGGCAAGGGGAGCCGCTAAAGCTCTAATATTCCTGTATTTTAGCTGGTGAATTGCCTGCCGCATCGCTCCCTCGAAGCGAAACGGGGAGCGGATACCATCTATCTCGGCTTGCCAGCTAACGCAGCTTGAGCAAAGCACGCCACTCGGTTGGGGTCTGCCGCAGCGGGGGCAGAGCGGAGGGGCAACGATGAGGAGTGAGTTTCGACAGGAGGGACAGATAAAAGACCCACCCTTCCCACAGCCAACACACCACTGCGGGAAGAGAAGGTCCAGTGCCATCCTCTTAAATTCGGTCACTTGAGGAAGCACAATTGCCGTCCGTTGATTTTAAGCTTTGGGGTTACTGCCAGTGACTTAGCGGGGGCGATTAGTGTTATGGAGCGTTCCACTCATGATGGGTTCATCGATATAGACATCGCCGTTCCTGATCTTCAGGTTGAAGCCGCATTCAGGATTGGTGCAAACCCAGGCTTTATATTGAATATTGGCTCCCTGACTGCCAAAATCAGACAGAGGCACCAGGTCTCCGGCTTTGCATCGCTGACACTTGGGGAAATTAGGCTGTTCCACGAGGTCCACCTCCCAACCAGAATTCAAATTTTCTTCAGTATACACTACAACGTTGCTCTTGGCAATAGATTGGAAATCGGAAACATACGTATTAAATACCACTATTATGTGTGCTATAATAAAAAAAGCTTGCCCGAATAAAAAGGAGGTATACAGGAATATGAAAGGAGCCCCCGAAGTAATCAAGGTGCTTAACTCTTTATTGTCTCATGAACTGACCGCCATTAATCAATATATGGTACATTCGGAAATGTGTGAGAATTGGGGCTACGATAAGCTCGGCGAAACTATTCAAAAGCGTGCCATTCAAGAAATGAAACATGCTGAAAAACTTATCGGACGCATTATTTTCCTCGAGGGTACTCCCATCGTTAGCGAGCTAGCCAAGTTCCATATCGGCGCCGATGTGCCGAAAATGTTTGCCGGAGACCACCTTCTCGAAGAGGAAGCCATCAGGGACTATAACGCAGGCATAGTAGTCTGCGGAGATGCCAAAGACTACGCCACGCGGGAAATTCTTGAGCACATCTTGAACGAAGAGGACAAACATATCGATGATATAGAGGCTGTCCAGGACCAGATTGGCCAGATGGGAATTCAGGTCTTTCTCTCCACACAGACCTAGTGAGGTTTCGCTGTCATGCTGAACTGTGAACGCAATTCAGCTAGATTCATGTAGCTTTGAGGTGCCGAAGTTACTCTTCGGCACCTCAATAGTAATCGCCAATCTTCCATCATCCACACTCTGGATATTATTGGCTTTTCAGAGCCACAGAACTCAACCGGCTGTAGATAGCGCCGGCGCGGGTTAGCTGGCTTCTCATCAGGCTGATGGCTTCAACATTAATATTAACGGCCTCGAAGCTGCTGCGGGCGATTAGTTGGCCGAATTTTTGCCGTTCATCCGGCGTTGCCCGGTCCAGGCGGGCTACTGTCAGGTGCGGAGTGAAGTCCCGTCCTTCAGGAGTAAAGCCGAGAATTTCCAGGTTTGATTCCAGGTGCTGCTGCAGCTCAAGCAGCTTATCCGTCTCTCCCCCCAACCCCACCCAGGCTACCCGGGGCCGTCTTAAATCAGGGAATACTCCCGCCTCCCTTGCCTCCAGAGAGAAGGGAGGTATCCCCCGGGCGGATTCCTCAATCGCTTCGGTTATTTCCCCTACCTTATCTGCGTCGATATTGCCCAGGAACTTTAGCGTCAGGTGGATACTGTTGGGGTCGACCCACTTCACCCAGGGCATCTCAGTCGATTTCAGCCGGGCCTCGAACTGACTGAGTTTTTCTTTTATTTCATTAGGCAGCTCGATGGCGATGAATGAACGTATTTGTTCTGTAGCCAACCTCACCCCCAGTCTAAAATCCCTCTCAATCTCCCTTTTAATAAAGGGAGATGCCTGCGCCCGTGCCTCCCCCTTTGAAAAAGGGGGATTAGGGGGATTTAGAAAATTTATTCGAACTCTCCCATCTTGTTACAATCCAAGTAATCTCCTTGCATTTCCGGCCAAAATCTGTTCTTTCGTTTCCCCAGGCAAGTCCAGAGAGTCAATCTCTCCGTAGACGCGTTTCTGGCTGAGCAAAGGGTAATCGCTGCCGAAGAGAACCTTGTCTTCCCCGACAAGCTGGATGACCTGCTGATATACCTGCGGGGAATACAGAAATGGGGAAGCAGCAGAATCGAAGTAGACATTTTGCAAGGCCCGTTTCACTTCAGGCATCAGGGCGTAAAAGGGCAGCCCCCCGCCCCAGTGGGCGCAGACCACAATGAGGTCGGGGAAACCGCCAATGAGAGAATAGAGCTTCTCCGGAGTGACATTCCCCTTACCCTGATACTGGTGGCCGACAGGCTCGGAGGCGTGCGTGAGCAGAATGAGACGGTACTTCCTGATGGCTTCGATAAAGGGCTTCAGAAGCACCTCGTCCTCAAGGTCAAATGACTGGATGTCCGGCCTCATCTCCCCGATTCCCTTTATCCCCCCCTTGGCGCAGCGTTCGATTTCTTTTAAGGCGGAATCGGGCGACTGGGGCTGGACGGCACAGAAACCCACCAAGCGCTTCGGGTAGCGCACGATAGATTCCAAGATATAGTCATTGGTCTCAATACACAGTTCGGGATTACTCCAGCCGATATTGAGCGCCACCGAAATATCCACGCCGTCTTTATCCATACTTTCGATAAGGTCATCGGCGGTAGCCAGACGTGCCTTCTTATCGGAGTAGAGGGCAGCAAAACAGGGGTCGCTCTGAATATATTTACTCCGGTCTTCTTTTATCCGGGGTGGGAAAATATGAGTATGGAAGTCAATAATCACTGCCCGATTATAACAAAAGGCCCGCGCAGCTTCAAACAACCACAACCAAGAAGGTGTTTACTAACTCAAAGTCAACATTCGTTGTGTCATTGCGAGCCCCGATTTATCGGGGCGTGGCAATCTCGAAAAATCTTAGAGATTGCCACGAGCGGAGTTTACACTGAGCCAGTGAATATGCCATCGCAATGACACGTCGTTTGTTAAACACCTCCAAGAAATAATTACCATAAACGATGCAGTAACAGTGCGTCTGGTGCAGATTCATAGGGTATCTAAGCCTAATATTTGCTCCTAAATTGCTGTGATTGCCTGTCGATGCATATTCATTGAGTTGCGGGATATGCCCGCCTGAGTTATTATATATATTTAGCAGTCTAATGGTTAGAGTGCTAATCAATTAACCCTGAGAGGGGTTGATATAGTTTTAGGAAGGAGGAAGGGAAATGGCAATAACACTTCAGCCCCTGGGAGACCGCATCGTGGTGAAACCTATCGAGAGGCAGGAGACGACCAAAGGTGGGATTTACCTGCCCGATACGGCTAAGGAGAAACCACAGGAAGGGAAAGTACTGGCAGTCGGCCCGGGTAAACTAAGTGAAGACGGCAAGCGGATAGCCATGGACATTAAAGTTGGTGATACTGTGCTTTACGCCAGATACGGCGGCACGGAATACAAACTCGATGGCGAAGAAGTTATGATACTCCGCGAGAGCGACATCCTGGGCGTCATGGCTACCAAAAAGTCAAAATAACAAGTCAATAATATAAAGGAGGATTAAAGAATGGCAAAACAGATAATATTCGGCGAAGACGCCAGGCACGCCCTGAAGAAAGGGATAGATACCCTGGCTGAAGCAGTTAGAGTAACCCTGGGTCCCAAAGGGCATCCGGTTGCCCTGGACAAGAAATGGGGCGCGCCTTCGGTAATCGATGACGGCGTTACCATCGCTAAGGAAATCGAACTCCCCGACCCGTTCGAGAATATGGGCGTGCAACTGGTCAAAGAGGCCGCCAGCAAGACCAACGATGCTTGCGGCGACGGCACCACCACCTCGACTATCCTGGCCCACGCCTTAATCACTCAGGGCTTCAAGAACATCGCTGCCGGCGCCGAGCCTATCAGTTTGAAGAGGGGCATCGAGCAGGCGACTAAGGCTATCGTTGCCGAGCTTAAGAAGGTGTCCGCCGAGGTCAAAGGTAAGGAGCAAATCGCCCAGGTAGCCACCATCACCGCCAAGGATAAGAAGGTCGGCGACCTTATCGCCGAGGTTATGGAAAAGGTGGGCAAGGACGGCGTGATTACCGTCGAAGAGTCCAAAGGCTTGCAGGATGAGACCGAGTTCGTCGAAGGTATGCAGTTCGACCGCGGCTACATCAGCGCCTATTTCATCACTAACGCCGAGAAGATGGAAGCCTCGCTGGAAGACCCGTATATCCTTATCACGGATAAGAAAATTTCCTCGGTATCCGATGTTCTGCCGGCCCTGGAAAAGATACTCCAGATATCCAAGAACGTGCTCATCATCGCTGAAGATGTCGATGGTGAGGCTCTGGCCACCCTGGTAGTCAATAAACTGCGTGGCACGCTCAACATTCTGGCTGTCAAAGCCCCCGGTTTCGGTGACAGGCGCAAAGATATGCTGAATGACATCGCCACTCTCACCGGCGGCAAGGTCATCTCGGAAGAAGTCGGCCGCAAGCTGGACTCAGTGACCGTAGAAGACCTGGGCCGGGCTCGCCGGGTGACCTCTGACAAAGATAACACCACCATCGTCGAGGGTAAAGGCGCTGAGTCCGAAATTACTGCCAGAATCAAACAGATTAAAGCCCAGATAGAGGAAACCACCTCGGATTACGACCGGGAGAAGCTACAGGAGAGACTGGCCAAGCTGGTCGGGGGAGTCGCCATCATCAAAGTCGGCGCCGCCACTGAAGTGGAACTCAAGGAAAGGAAGCACCGCGTCGAAGATGCTCTCTCAGCAACCCGGGCCGCCGTGGAAGAGGGGATTCTGCCGGGTGGCGGAGTCGGCCTGCTTAACGCCCTGCCGGTTCTGGATAAGCTGAAGACCACCGGTGATGAAACTGTCGGCGCCGATATCGTCAGAAAAGCTATCGAAGAGCCGATTCGCTGGATTGCCCAGAACGCCGGCCAGGATGGCTCGGTGATAATAGATGCCGTCAAGAAGAGCAAACCCGGAGTCGGCTACGATGCCGAAGCCGGTGAGTTCGGCGATATGGTCAAGAAGGGTATCATCGACCCGACCAAGGTGGTCAGGTCGGCCCTGCAAAATGCCGCCAGTATTGCGGCCATGGTGCTGATAACCGAATCCCTGGTTGCCGATATTCCTGAAAAGGACAAGGCTCCGGCGATGCCGGGCAGCGGTGGCGGCATGGGCGGTATGGAGGGGATGTACTAAAGCATCGTTCCCTGTAGGTCAAAGAGCCGACCTTCCAGTATTGGAAGGTCGGCTCTTCTTTTTGGTAGGGGACCCAAATCCCTCTCAGTCTCCCCCGTATCAAGTACGGGGCAGGCTCTTTTACAAAGGGAGATGCCTTTCTCGTTCGCGCCTACCTTCTCATGTGTCCCTTTTGAACCCGCAAGACGACGCCTTTTGAAAACCTGCCTGGTTCGGCTTCTGCGCCGCCACCGTCAGCCAGACGGGCAGGCCGAGACTAAGCAGTGATTAGTGAGTTTCACTCAGCCTACGATGGCTACGGGCTTACCGCTGTGGTGACTGCGTTAATAACGCATCTTCCAGCCGCTCAAACAATGATTCATCAGCGCCATGAAACCGGAGAAACCCTCTTAGAGAGCCGTATTCTTTTCTGATTTCAGACAGGAACACCTTCATTGACTCTGCGGCAGCTTCGTGCATATAAGCCGGCAGTGATTGCAGAAATTTAGCCATCTCCGGGTTTTCACTCACACGGTCTATGTGGCGTTTCATATAAGGAGCGGTCAATGTGTAGTCTCTAATGATATCGTCGTCTGCAACGCCCAGAATACTTAGTAAAATCGCAGCCAGTACACCGGTACGGTCTTTTCCGGCAGAGCAATAGAAGACGAGGGGATGATTGGCGGGGTCGGCGATGAATTCAAGGGCGTTCACTACGGCTCTACCGTATTGTGGATGACGGACATTGACGAGGTATGTTTCCCCCACGTTAGCCAGCGAATGCAAGAGTTCCATATTGTTCAGAATGTCCTCCCCGAGAGCCGTAACCAGAGGTACATTCCTGTAACGGAACTCGGACTCAAACGCAGGAGCAACACCTACAAACGTGATGCCAGTCTTGATTCTGAGGTCCAAAACAGACCTGAGCTTGAGCTCACCTTTGAGGCGGGCGATGTCTTGCTGCGTTGCGTAATAAAGCTCGCCGCTGCGAAAGATGCGTCCGCGCCTTATCCTGCGGCCGTCCGCCGTGGAATAGCCGCCCAGGTCGCGGAAGTTAAGGATGGCTTCAAATTGGATTTCTCTGGGATTAGAACGTTGTACCACAAGAACACCTATATCTCCTGCATTTCTTCCAGCTTCTTACCGTTTGAGACTGGCCCCACCACCGCCAGGCGCAGGCCTCTTTCTTTGTGGCACAGGCGTCCCCGCCTGTGCGCCCTTGATTTGGCCGTAGGGGCGACCCCCTGTGGTCGCCCGGGCAGGCATGGAGGACTGCCCCTACAGTTTGGGCGCCTGCTTTTGCGCCGCTACGGTGAGCCAAACGGGAAGGCCAGCACGCGGGTTGTTGTGCCAATCCTGAAGGCTTTGGTCCTTGCCGGGCCCGTATGAGAGGCCTCCCCAGAAGCGTGAATTCACAGCGGGCGATTCCGCCACCCGGCGGATGGAAAGCCCGCTTTTGAGCAGCGAGTTAGCGATATCACTAAGCGTCCAGTGAAAATAATGGGTGGGCTGTTTGTCGTCACCCTTGAACGGGCCAGTTTCATAATAAGGCTTCTCCATCTCGATGACATTCTGGTCTTTCCAGGGCCGCTGGAAGGGATGGATGTCATAGAAGACATAGTAGCCGCCTGGTTTCAGCACGCGGTAGACGGCGGAAAACACTGCAGCCAGGTCCGAAATCCAGACGAAGAAGCCGTTGGTCGAACACATCAGGTCGAACGTCGTAGAAGGAACAAACGATAAACCAGCGGCATCGCACCGAACAAATTGAATGTCCAGGCCGAGTTCGCGCGCACGTTGTCTGGCCACGTCAAGACGCGGTTCGGAAATATCGGTTGAAGTGACGGCAGCACCCATCCCCGCCAGCCCAAAGGCGGCATAGTTGTCCCCGCTGCCAATGATGCAGACGCGCTTTCCCTTTAGCTCACCGGCGAACTCCTTTATGAAATCCAGCGCGGCGCCCTCGAAGGCAAGAGATGGCTCTTGCGCGCACTTGCGCCAGTTACTCTCGTCCAGCTTTTGCCACTCCGGAGTCGCCTCATCCCAGTATTTCCTGTTGGCCTCGTGCATTTCGTTCATTACAGCTTCAGCAATTCCTCCAGGCGTTCGCCATCGGAAACCGGCCCCACCACCGCCAGGCGCAAGCGCTCCGAGTGGAAAAGCTCCCTGGCAATCTCAGCTATCTGCTCGGCAGTGATAGCCTCGATAATGGCGATGGTCTGGTCCACTGTCAGGATTTCGTTGGTGAGAATCTCCTGACCGCCCATCCATCCAGTGACGCCGCGAGTATCCTCCATCCGGAGGAGCATGCGCCCTTTGGACAATTCCTTAACTTTGGTTAACTCAGCCTCCGGAGCCGGCTCTTTCATCAGGGCAAGCTGCTCGGTCACTGCCCTGAGGGCTATCGGCAGGTTCGTCGGGTGCACGCCGGCATAGACGGTCATCGCGCCCGTATCCTGGAAATGGTCGATATAGCTATGAATGCTGTAAGCGAGGCCCAGCTTGTCCCTGATTTCAGCGAATAAACGGCTGCTCATCCCCTCCCCGAGGATGACGTTCAGCAGACCGAGAGTATAACGCCTCGGGTCCTTCAAAGACAGGCCGGGTAAAGCCAAGCAGAAGTGGGCCTGTTCGGTATCCCGTCTTTCGATGCGCAGACGCGGGTTAGGCTGTTCCTGATAAGGCTGAAAAACGGGGCGCGGTTTCCGGTTGCTCCAACCGGCTGTCGCCTGACTTACGGCATCTACGGCTGCTTGGTGCTCGATATTGCCGGCGATAGCCACCACCGTATTCTCAGGCAAGTAGTTATTGCCCAGGTAGCCGAGCATCGTGTCCCGGGTAATGCGCAGCACCGAGTCACTGCTTCCGGCGATATCCCGCCCGAGGGGATGTCCGGGCCACAAGATTTCGTCGATAATCATATGCACCTGCTGGCCGGGAGAGTCCTTACTCATGTGCATCTCTTCGATGATGACCTGGCGCTCTTTTTCGATTTCCACAGGGTCGAATTTGGAGTGTAACAACAGGTCTACCAGCACGTCCAGGGCCAGGCCAAAGTGGGGCTGAGCCACCCGCGCCCAGTAGACGGTTAGCTCTTTGTCCGTGCCGCCGTTAAACGTCCCGCCGACTCCCTCGATTGCCTCTGAAAGCTCCTTAGCCGTGGGGCGCTTCTCAGTGCCTTTGAACAGAAGGTGCTCTATGAAATGCGAGATGCCGGCATCGGGATCGCTCTCATATCTGGCGCCGATGCCGATATAGAAGCAGACGGATACCGAGCGGGTATGGGGCATAGTAGTAGTGACGATTCTTAGCCCGTTTTCAAGCGTCGTTTTCTGATGCAATATGTCTCCTCTTCAGTGACCAGTGGGGTATATTTTAGCCGGTATTGCTTGCGGGGTCAATTCAACTCTCAGGTAGAAATGGTTCGCCAAACGGAAAGACAAGCAGTTTTATTCTTTGATATCCCGTGGCTTGATGAGCAGCTCGATACCTTCTAACACCTGAGTCATCCGTTCACGCGAAAGTGAGCCAAGCTTTTCGGCGAGCTTTCGTTTATCCACTGTGAAAATCCGGGTAACGTTGACGACGCTCTGTTTCGGAAGATTTGCTTCGCCCCTTTCAAGCAACACATTGCCAGGGGATTTGGCCCGCCTGAGATTAGACGTCAATGAACACACGACCGCGGTGTCGATGCGGCTGGTGTTGAACACATCATTCTGAATCACTAATTGAGGATGGCGATATGCCGGTCCTGACCCTGAGGGTTCACCGAAATCGACCCAGAATATATCGCCCTGGTTGATTACCATTTGTCCTTAATCACCAAACGGTGAAATTCGGATTCCATCTGTATTCTCAGCCTTTCTTCTTCCGGGTCAGGCAAGTCATCATATGCGGCGTTTATAGCCTCCAGCAACTTCCGATTCTTATGGTGTTGAAGAAAGTCACGAGCAGCCAGGGTAAAAAGGCGACTACGCGAAACCTTCATCTCTTCGGCCAAAGCTTCTACCTCTTTGAACAGCGGCTCTTCAACGGATATTGCTGTTTTAATATTTGCCATGCGTCATACCTTTCTTCCTCTTATGAGGATACCATATGGTATGCATTACGTCAATACTATCTTGACCGCTCAGGACTAACAATAAGGATGAAGTTTTGGATTGGTCTCTGTGACGGGACGCGGTTCAAATCGAATTAAATGGGCGGGTAGTATACAATACAAGAACGTTTGAACTTTCCTTCAACCTGAAGTCATAATTGTTCATTCAGGAGGTAAACCTCTGTTCGTCTGCCCCGTCTTGGGGCACTAACAAGCAAAGTTACCTGGGCGTCACAAAATACTGGCCGTCTCTCAACTGTCTCATCCCCCTACAATGAGCGGGACCAAGGTCAAAGTGTCACCATCAGCTAGCTTTGTCTCCAGCCCCTCCCCCAATTCCAGCTCACGGCCGTTTAAGAAAATTACGACCTTCCCGGTCAACTGCCGGGTATTGTTATCAAAAACAAACTGGTCGAACAACTGGTATCTAGTGCAGAGCTTGTCGAGAAGGCTTCTCACAGATTTATCGCCGCCGGTTTCCGGTCCCGGGATCACTTCCTCACTGGCTGCCGCCATACCCATCGTCTCGCCAAGCCATGGCATGACCTCCAGACGCACCTTACCCATATAACCAGTTTAGCCTATTCCACCCATAGGGTCTAATACCGGAATGACGAAATCAAGACCGAGCCGCTTCAGGCCTTCTCTGGGAGGCAGTCCGGCTTCAGTCAGTTCCAGTTTCTTAACGTACTGCTGTTTCTTTTGTTCCTCAAACTCAGCCCTGTCCCACACCCAGGTCTTGCCGTATTTATCGGTGATAGGCTCATCGAAAGCGCGCGGCGGCAGGTAATCATCCTTCGAGGGGTGATAGCCCTCCCGCAGGCTGACGCAACGGTTAAAGTAGAAATTCCTGAGCGTGATGTCTTTGATATCGTTGACGGTGAGGTCCCATCCGCAAACGGCGTTCAGGAACACCCTGGCGGCTTCTTCCGAAGAGCCCCAGATTGAGCGAAACGGCCCGGCGGCGAAATTGCAAATGGTGGCCGACTCGCTCAAAGCCGATTCCAACCCCGAGCCTAAGCGGGCGCCGTTATGGCTAGTGCCGGCAGCGAGAGCCATACCAGAATGCTTGTTTCTCAAATCATAGGTCGGAGACGCACAGCCATGCACCTCGAAGGCGTACCATTTGGACTTCTCTCCGAAAACCTCATAGGCGCGCCGGAAGCCTTCAGCCAGGGCGGCGGCGGCGCGGCCTTCTTTATAGGCGATTTTCTTCATAAACTGTGTAGTGGCCTCGACATCGCCCCATTTCAGGTCGATTCCGCCCAGATCTTCCCTGGTAATGATGCCGTGCTCGTAGAGGTCCATAGCCCAGGCAACCAGCCCGCCCAACTCCTCACCATCCATACCCAGCTCATCTTCAAGGGAGGCAATCTCAGCCATCTCTTCCAGACCTACCATTATGTTGGCATTGAAGCCGCCGAGATTGTCATGCCGGAACTCACCACCAAACGCTCCTTTCTTGGTATTCTTAAAATAAGGAACGAAGCAGGCCGCTGCACACCCCGGGCAGCCATCAGTCCAAGCATAGTATTTCAGGTGGTGTTCGAAATAGTTGCTTCTCTCAGCGACCTCGTGATAGCCGAGATGATTGTTCTTGATT
Source organism: Chloroflexota bacterium (assembly GCA_016190895.1). GTDB lineage: Bacteria > Chloroflexota > Dehalococcoidia > Dehalococcoidales > UBA2162 > JACPPR01. Next base: position 35,776 of record JACPPR010000011.1, read on the forward strand.
CCCTCATCGGCATAACGGAGGAGAAATGCCGGGGAAGTAGAATGCCCCCAGCGGCTCTCATCCAATTTGTGCAGCATTGTCCTCGGGTTGGTGGCATATTGTCTGAAAAGCTGCCAGACCTTCTGGTGGTCGGCATAGAGAGGCCCCTTTGTCCCCTTCACAGCGATGGCTTTAAGGTTCTTAGAGCCCATCACCGCCCCACAGCCCCACTTGGAAGCCGAATGGACGAACTCCGTAGTCACATTGGCGTATCTCACCAGGTTCTCGCCGGCCGGACCGATGCACAGCACACCGAACATCTCGCCGGTCTGTTTGTTCAGGCGGTCTCTCAAAGTCACCTCGGTCTCCTGTTTCCACTTCCCCCACAGGTCTGAAGCGTCCATAATCTTCACATCATCGTTATAAACGTAGAGGTAGGAAGGTCTCTTAGCTTTACCTTTGATGAGAATGCCTGCGTTATAGTGTGCCCTGCCTATCTCATCACCGATGTAGCCAGACGTGGCGCTTCTGCCTGCCCAGCCGGTCAAGGGAGATTTGAAGCTCAAGATTGTTTTGTCTCCAATGACGCCTGTTAACGGCCCGACGCCAACGTGCAGGATATTATCAGGGCTGAGCGCTTCGGCGCCCTGCGGCACCAGGTCCCAGATGAGCTTGTTGGCCAGCCCGCGGCCGCCCAAGTATTTCTTGACATCCTCCGTCACATCTATAGTGCGGCTCGTCTCGTGAGTCAGGTCAACTTCCAGAAGGGTCATCTTGATTTCAGCCATTCTTCTTACCTCCACCCCGGATAACCCATGCTATCTTTAGGCAATGGGTATAATCTCTTAGCAATCAGCTCTGCTTTTTCATCAGAGTGTTTACGCATCACATCCCGTATCGAGTAGCCGAAGCGGATTACGCTGGCCTTGAAATAGAGGGCGCCGTAGGGGCAGACGTTGATGCACTGAGGCGCCCTGACGCCCTGGTTCTTGACATCGCACAAATCGCAGACGAAAGGCGTTTGGGAGACTGCGGGGTAAATCCTGATGGCATTGGCGGAACAGGCCTTTTTGCACAAGAGGCATTTCTCGCCGAGGCATCTTTGCGCATCGAACACCATATGCAGCGTTTTTGAGTCAAAATAAACAGCGGGCGGGTCGAGCGGGCAGGCTTTTTCGCACTGCCTTTCCTCAGGCTGACACTGAACGCAGGTGGTCTGGATTGCTTTGGGCAGAGGCAGCAGATATTTCCGCACCTGTATTCTGGCGAGGTCTTTATTGATAACCCCATGATGCATCATCGAACAGGCCATCTGACAGATGCCGCAGCCGACGCATTTAAGCTCATCGCACTCGATGTAGCCTGCTCCCTGGGGGTAGGGGTATTTCTCCTTTCCCCAGCCTCGCTCTGCTTCCGGATTAGGCTGCGCCGGTACGCCTCCTGGCCCTGTGTTCATTGTCATGTGCAGGTCTCCCTTCTCCAACAGGTTTTTTTCTCAATACAGAACAGGCCGTAGGGGCGAACCTCTGTGTTCGCCCTGCCGCCGCACAGGCTTTGGCGGGCAGGCACAGGGGCCTACCCTACTACCCCACCCCAAGTCCCCTGGGCTGAGTTTGAGTTACCACGTCCACCAATGCAAGCGTCTTTTCTTGTTTGACGACTTTCACCGCTTCTTTTAAGGCTTTGCGCAGGTCTGCTGGGTTTTCCACCGGCCCTACTCCCCAGACGCCGAACGAGCGAGCTACTGCGGCGTAGTCCACATACGGGTCCTCGATGCGGGTGCCGATGCCCTGGTTCTCGACCGGCCGCCCTCTCGCGACTGCCATCGCATGCTGGTGCGCCTCACTATTATAATACGAATGGTTGTTGTTCATGACAACCAGCAGGGGTATCTTGTGGTGGGCGGCTGTCCAGAGCGCCGAGGGTGAATACATCAAATCCCCGTCCGATTGAAAATCGATACATAGCCGGTTCTTGGGCAAATGGGCCATTGCAGCGCCCAGGGAATGGCCGATGCCGCTAGCGAGCCCTCCTCCGCCGGCATAGCGGTAAGGCGCCTCTCCGTCCCACAAACGGCGGGACCAGCCGCCGAAGTTCCCGTTGACCATCGCCCAGTCTTCATCCTTTATTATATCCCAGAGTTGGCTGGCGAGCCAGGAGATGGAGATTGGACTATTCTTCTGGTCGGCTTTGGCTGCCGCCTGCCATCTCTGCCGTATCGCATCATGCTCTGCTTTGAAGCCGTCAAATCTTTCTTTGAGTTCAGCGCGTTTTGCTTTAGTTAGCAGCCGCTCGCAGGCTGCGGTTAGGAGTGGCAGGGCAACGGCGGTATCGGCGGACACCGGTATGTCTACCGGCATCAGTTTGAAATAGGATGCTGGCCAACTCTTCGCGGCGGCGTGGCTCTGGGCGATGTGCACCACCTGGCAACCTTCGGGGACTAGCAACCGCGTGCTCGCGCGGTCCTGGGTCTCTGTGGTGCTCAAAGCGCCTTGCATGTCATTGATATCGAGAGCCAGGACTACATCCGCCTTCTTCAGCAAGTCGCGGGCTGCGCCGGTGAGGTTAAGCGGGTGAGTGCCGGGTAGGTTGAATGTTCCGTTGTCGACAACGGGCAGCGCCAGCAGTTCGGCCAGCGCTGCGAGGTGCTCCACCGCTTCAGGGTTCCTCCCGGTACGGCCGGCAATGACGACCGGGTTTCTGGCTTTCACAAGCAGTTTGGCGACACGGTTGATGGCATCCTCATCGGCTTGCGGGGGTGAAGGCATCGAGTAGCGTTTCACATCAGGCAACGTAATTTCCCCTGTCAGCGTTTCCTCCTGAGTTTCGACATCGAAGGCGACGTAGACCGGCCCTTCCGGATTGGTCGCGGCTATCTGGTAAGCCCTGATGAGAGAATCGGGCACGCCGGCCAGGCTGGCCGGCTGGTCGTCCCACTTGACGAAGTCTCTCACCGCATTCCCCTGCACAAGGGTCGTATGCGTCCAGTCTATGCCGGGCCGCCGTTTCTCCGTGGCCATCGGGCCGGCGCCGCCGAGGATAATGATGGGCGCTTTGTCCAAAAAGGCATTATAAATTTGCAGCGTGCAATGCAGTAGGCCAACCGTATCATGAACTATCGCTACTGCAGGTTTGCCGGTCACTTTGGCATACCCATGAGCGAAAGCAACGGCGATACCTTCATGATTGCAGAGAATCATCTCCGGCTTCTTGTTCCCCAGATAATTCACTATCGAATCATGGAGCCCTCGGTAGGTCGACCCCGGATTTACGGCAACGTAATCTATGTCCAGCGCATGCAGCATTTTTGCCATGATGTCTGAGCCGTACTGAGCCCGGGATGTTTTGTCCGCCATGTTTACCGTCCTTTTTGATTCTATTCCATCTCTATGATGTTATGTCTAATAGAGAGCGTTTTATGATGGCTTCGAGAAACCAGCACATTGCGTCATTGCGGCGTAGCGAAGCAATCCGTAAACCCCGAAGGACGGATTGCTTCGGACGAAGTTTACACTGAGTAGCGCGAATGTGTCCTCGCAACGACGGCGCTATCAAACAACTTCCTAGTATCCCATAGATTTCTTGAGCGCCTGGTCGTACCATATATACCTATCCCAGGTATAATCGGCGTAGCCAACGCTGAATTCGCCGCTGTAGTTCCTCAGCCAGGGCCACCAGAAGGTGTAAATATAACCTCTGACTTCCGGGATGGCCCAGGTCTGCTGAACGACGTATTTCGACATCTCCTTATATATCTTCATCGCTTCGTGTAGGTCGGTGACGGCAGCTAGGTTTACTTTGTTCATATAGTCTTGAACCACCGGGTCATCAATCTTAGCGGCGTTGGTAGCCCCCTCGCCAATCAGCTGCGTCGAGGCTAAGAACTGAGCTATAGGACTCGTAACATAGGCTATCAAGGCTGTTTGTGAGCGGTTATTCAAGATGTTACTGAAGGCACCACTATCCTTGATATCAAACTCCAGCTGGATGCCCACCTTAGCCCACATATCCTTAATTATCGAATAGTAGTCGACCAGGCTGTTGCCGTTGAGAATGATCGAGGTCTTGAAGCCATTGGGATAGCCTGCCTCTTTCAGCAGCTGTTTTGCCTTCTCCGGATTATAGCTGTAAAGTTCCCTGGCTTCCGGAGGGTACTCAGGGTCGTCCAGGGCGAGGTACGCCTCTGCGTACTCCTTTTGATAACCAAAAGGATAGCTATAATATACCCCCTCACCCTGGTATAAATTCTGGAGTATGCCTTTAAAGTCGATGGACAGCATCATTGCCTGACGAACCCGGATGTCGCTAAAAGGCGGCTTGTCGTGCACAATCGCTGCAATGTAAGCTCTGGCCTGTGCCGACGCGGCAAACGTTTCCAGATACCCCTTGTTTTCCTTCCTTAGCTGGGTAGCCTCTGAAAGAGCTAGACTATCGATTTTATCGATCTTACCGGTTCGAAATGCCGCCATCGTGGTGGACAGGTCAGGTATGCCGACGAACTTGACGGTGTCGAGATAGGGTATCTGGTTGCCCTTCCCCGGACCAATGGGGTCTGTCTGCCAGTAATTGGGGTTCCTTTTTAGAATTACCGAGCTGCCTGGAACGTAATCAGTGAAGATGTATGGGCCGGTGCCGACCAGATTTCTCCAGTCATTCATGTTCCCGTATTTCTTGATTACATCCGGCGGATACATTACGTTTGAATCGGTGAAGCGGCTTATTCCCAACATTAGAGCATCAAGAGGAAGTTTGATGGAAACCTCCCAGGGGCCGGTCTTGGTAATCTCAGCCACCCTCAGTCCGGGGCTATTAGCGTAGATTCGCATCCCAGGGGTTAGGATATTCCGCTTCAGGTTGAAAATGACATCATCGGCGGTAAATTCCCTCCCCGCCATCAGGCGGCTGGCTTCGTTTTTCGAATCAAGGGCCCAATGCACCCCCTGGCGAATCTGATAGACGATAGTGCCTTCGTTTTTCGCGGCGTCAGCCGACCACTTCACGCTTTCGGCGAGAATGCCTGTTTTGTAATCAGGCAGGTCATTGTATTCGAACCCCCAGGTCGTCTCTCCGGTGCCGTAGCCTCCGGCCTTTCCCTTCGTCCAGTCGCCTTCCAATAGTTTCTGATTGACGTGTGAGACGGCAATATTCGGTGAAACATTGCTATCATCGAAACTGAGGGCTCCTCCGTTGTACTGGAGGTTAAGCGTGCCGCCATACTGGGGCGTGCCGGCGGCAGGTTTAACCGCCTCCTGCTGAGGTTTTTCCGCCGCTGGAGTAGCCGGTGCGGCCGGCACGGTTGGCGCGGGGGCACTCGGAGTAGCCGGGGCGGGTGGGGTAGTCGGGGTGGTGGCCGCCGGGCCGCAGGCTGCTAACACCAGGGATAGCGCCATTAAGCCGCTCACCACCAGCCAGAGAATCTTCTTGCTCATTCTTTGCCTCCTATACCTATTAATTGGGCCATCTTTTGAAACTAGGACAGTCTTAACGGTCGAGAGCTATTGTGGCTGACCCCGTCACCAAGCCCGATTATTACCGAGGCTCCGGTCACGGGAGAAGCAAGGAAGTATTCAACAGCCAGCTAGAAGGAAAGCCCGTATCATCATGGGTTCTCTTGGCAGGGCTACCTCTAGTCACTTTATATCGTATATGATACATCATAAAGCAGACAGTCCGCCGACACAATCGGGACTTTGCTGAATTTCGCATTTAAATATCCTGAATTTTTAGTAAGAAAATTCCTAATAGCCCCGTAGGGGAAAATATGAGCACGCGTCAGCATCACACAGGGGGCTACAGCTGCCATTATGGTGGAGATAAAACTTCTCCGTCAGGTAGCCTTGGAAGAATTCTCGGCAGAATACCGGAAACCAGCCCACTCGTTTTCTTTAAAGGTCACCTAATGAGTTATTGTGACCCGCCTAATGTGCCCCTTCGTCGGGCAAGTGAACCAAACCTGTCCGTAGGGCACGGAGAACGGCCTGCGTCCTGTCGTTGACTTGCAATTTAGCGAAGATATTGCTGATACGGTTCTTGATAGTTTTTTCGCTGAGGACCAATTTCGCTGCGATTTCTTTATTGCTCAGTCCTTCCGCCACCAGGCGAAGGACATCCAGTTCTCTGGGAGTAAGCTCCTCGTACAGAATGCTCTCCTGGCGCGGTCCGCCTGCTCGCTCGAAACGGTGCAGCAGCTTGGGCAGCAATGGCCGGGCTCAGTTTGGGCAATAGCATCAACACCACCTTTGGCTATTGGGGCATCGGTGGGGCGTATGACACAAGCGGTGGATACTACGGCCGATTGTGGGAGATAAAGTCGGCCAATACAACTGCTACGCTTCAGCAGGTCAGGCACACCTGGGACGCCGGCGGCAACCTTGTGCAACGAGCCAAAACCTATCCGACACCCTCAGAAACAGAGAACTTCGGCTATGACTTCCTCGATAGGCTGACCTCCGTCTCCGGCGCTTATTCGGACAACTGGACGTATAGCCAGATTGGGAACATTAACACCCATAACGGGACTTCTTATGGCTACGGCAATAAACCACATGCGGTGACCTCATTCAACGGAACGAGCTATCAGTATGACGAAAAATGGCAACATGAAAGTCAGAGGCAGCGCCAACATCACCTGGGATGCCGAAAACCGGCCGATATCTATCACCACCGCTAATGGCACTACCACCTTCGTCTATGACGGGGATGGAAACAGAGTGAAGCAAATCGTGAGCGGCCAGGCCACGCTTTACGTCAATAAATACTACGAGAAGAATCTCAGCACGAACGTGACTACCAGTTACTACTATTTTGGTGGTAAACTGGTAGCGATGAAACAGGGCAGCGCCAATGTCACCTTCGTCCACCAGGACAGCTTGGGCGGGACGAGCGTGGTTTCCGATAGTAACGGCGCGCTTGTAAGCGGTATCAGTTATTCTGCCTTCGGAGAGCGTTTACAAAGTCAGGGTCAAATGCCTACAGACAGGCTCTTTACGGGTCAAAGATTGGATGGCACAGGACTCTATTACTACGGCGCCCGCTACTATGACCCGGCGATTGGGAGGTTTATCTCGCCCGATACTATTGTGCAGAATCCGGGTAACCCGCAGGGTCTGAACAGGTATTCCTATGTGGTCAACAATCCTCTAAGGTATACAGACCCGACGGGACATTGGATCTTCGGCCTTGATGACGTAATGGCGACGGAAGAACAGGGAATGCCCGTGGCTCAAGACGTTTGGGACATGGCCCTGGCATTTGAGAGATTTCGTAAGGTAGAACCTGACATTGCGCGGATAATTGAAGACTCGGAGATATTCTTTAACATTCAGTGGGGTAACGGTGAGGGTTCAGTTGCAGAAACCTCATCAGACCTCGCGAACGGAATCGTAAACATAGTGCTCGACAAAGGCAAAATTCAGCCAGACAAGAATGGCGACGATGCGACCGTGTGGGTGCTCTCTCACGAAATCGTGCATGGTGTGGGTAGAACAGTTGGGTTAGCGCCCCCTACGTTCTGGGAAGAAGCCGCAGCCATGCAATTCCAACATCGAGTGGGGGGAAAAATCGGCTTTGACCCTCTGGCTTGGCCGGGGCCACTCAGCTTTTTCAACACACCGATACAAAGTGCAAACAGCATAGTCCACAGGGCTATGAAGGTCGAATTGTCAGTGGATGTCACTGCGGAGCAGACAACGCAGCTAAGGAAAACGTTTTTTGGCACCACCTATTGGGACACCTATGTGACGCCAGACGGAAGACGTTTGGCTTATCCCGCTCCTGACTACAGGAGGCAGTTGCTTGACATTTTTAGGTAGTGTTTTATGAGAGCCAGAGACACATATGAATAGACGTAGTGAAGACGAGACTATACAGAAAAAACACGCACTTTTTTCGTGCGCCGTGGTTTTTGTGTTGTCGTTGATCTTTCTTCTTACTTCGTGTGGTGGAGGTACTAGCCCGATGTCTACGTACCAAGTATTCCAAAGTAGCGAAGGTGACCCGCCGTTTTCATTCCAGCATCCTAGTAACTATCTGGTTGGGTCCAAGCCTCTAGAGTCCAACGGCGTCCTCGTTGAACTAGATAAGAAGACTTTAGACTCACCCTTGATCCAGATATCAGCGGAGGAAATACTCAAGTCGGGAGCGGGTGACACTAACTCTGTCCTGCAGTCAAAAATCTTCCGAATGTCAAACTCACCAAACATTTCTGATTTCAAGATTCTGGAGAGAAATGTAATTATTGTTGGCGGGATAGAAGCTAACTACGCTGGGTATTCCTACATCCAAAGAACCGGAACAGGCATGGGGAAATACGTTGTTTTTGACCACAATGGCCTTAGGTGGACTATTGAGGTGTCTTACAGTGCTCGTCAAAGTCAAGAATTGGAAGCAGTTTTTTGGCGACTGGTAGCTACATTCAAATTTCTCGATTGAGGTGTCGTTTCTCAGCTTAATTGACCACCCATTCTCAAGTTAATGTTCCACCCGGATTCTCAGCTTAATTGACCACCCATTCTCAAGTTAATGTTCCACCCGGATTCTCAAGTTAATTGACCACCCCTGGTGCACTGTAGAAAGCAGTATTACATAGTCGCCGCCTCCTTCTCAAGGTCTTTACTTCGGCCTGGCTCGGTACAAGTGTTGGGACGAAGCATTGACCGGTAACTTTTACCGGTAAGAGTTATCATGTGGGCGCCACTAATGAGACGATCAAGTGCACTCTCGGCGATGACGGGGTTGGGGAAGAGGGGGTACCAGTCTTTGGGTGCCCGGTTGGCGGTGACTATCAGGGAGCCGGTGTGGTGGCGCCGGTCGATAAGCTCATAGAGA
>JACPPR010000078.1 GCA_016190895.1 Chloroflexota bacterium
AGCCGAAGTAGCCCCGTAATCAAGCCGGACACGGTCGGAAAAAGGTAGAAAACGCAAAAACAAGAACGGCAGAACTGATAAACGGAGTATCAACACCAGTTTTTCAGCACCCTGCTAGTACGAGAAAGCACAGGCAGGGACGCCTGTGCCACCGTGGCGTCCAGCAGGGGGGTTTTCAGGCAGCTTCATCATCTTTCGACTAATTTTGAAGGCGCAATGCGTCCTTTATCTCAGGTATTACCTTTTTGGCTGCCAGTTCTCCCCGCAAAATGCCCTCCGGGGCGCGGTGGAAATCTGCGTAGCCGATGTCTTGCACCGGCGGCTCGATGACCACATCGACCCCGACAAGGCTAGCTTTTATCATCTGGTAGCTGGCGATATGGATGGTCCGCATAACGACGGTGAATAAATTAGGCGCCTCGGCCACATGCACCTCGTCACGGGGTATTACATTTACGGCGATAATAAAATTTGCCCCCATCGCTTTGGCGACGTGCACCGGCATCGGGTCGACCAGACCGCCGTCAACCAGGTATCTGTCGCCCCTCTTGACCACGTCAAAGACCAGCGGTAAGGAAAAACTTGCCCTGACGGCATCCCAAACCAACCCCTCCTGAACACTACCTCCTCACCGCTATAAATATCCGTAGCCACACAGGCAAATGGTATTCTCAGGTCAGAAAAGCGGACATTGCGCAGCACCGCCTTCAGAGTCCCTTCCAATCTCCGCCCGCGCAGCAGGCCTACTGTGGGCAGACTGGGGTCGACCATAAAGCTGAATCTTTTGGCTCCTATGTCGATAGCCAGCTTCCCCATGTGCTCGACGGGCTCTCCGTGGGTATATAAAGCGCCCACCAAAGCGCCGATACTGGCGCCGGCAATCACATCGATGGGAATGCCTTCCTGTTCGAAAGCTTTCAGTACCCCGATATGAGCCAGCCCCCGGGCAGCGCCGCTGCCCAGAACCAGGCCGACTTTCTTCGGTGGCTTACCTCTATCTATCCCCACAGTTCCTCGATATCTTTTTTCGTCTTCTTTTGGGTTTCGGCCTCATCGGAGCCGAAATCCTTATAGGAAGCCGCCGAGCCGTATTCGCGAGTCTTGACCACCACGGGCATCGGCACGGCGTGGCCGAAGATGAGCGCCTGCTGCTTGGATTCCAGCTTGGCGAGCACCGATTTTAGCTCGTTCCGCCCCGAAACGCCTGCCAGGACGGCATCTATATCCCTCTCGTTATCCAGCAGGCAGGTTATCTTGGTACCGAGCTGGGACATCACCTCTTCATCGATGCCACTGGGACGCTGGTCGATAACGAGCAGGGTGACATTATATTTCCGCATTTCGCGGGCAATGGTGCCAAAGATTGTTTGGTTAGCTACCACGGGGTTCAGGAACTTGTGCGCCTCTTCGATTGTAATCACGAGCGGGCGGGGTGGGATGGAATCCTCGGCGGTCGCCTTCTCCGTTCTCGACCGGTACTGGTCGTAGATGCGGCGGCTGAGCAGGTTGGCCACGAGGATATAGGCGGTGATGTCGGTATACCTGCCGAACTCAAGCACCACGTTGATTCCTCTGTCCAGGTATTCCAGTATGCGCTGCACCACGTTTTCCGACGAATGCGGGGTGAGGAAGGGCAGCCGGCGGAAAGTATTCAGCCCGCGTTGCAGATTTTGCAGGGTGCTTTCGTGGATGTTCAAACCTTCCGGCAGTTCCTCGGCGTCCTCGATATCGAGTGTGCTTTGTACCCAGTTGCGCCCGTATTTGCGCGCGAGCTGGTAGACGGCTTCGACAGCGATATCGGTCAGATTCAGGGTCTGACGCAATAAAGCGATATCCTCCGGCTCGATTTCGTCATAGCCTATCCTGACCACGAAATCCGTGCTCACCTTGCGGCGCTTCGAGCTTTCCTCATCCAGGGTGAACACCGCCACGCTGGCCGGGAAAAGCTGTTTCAAGCCTTTCACCTTGCCGTGTTTGCTCTCGCTGCTGCCCTCCCAGCCGTACTCGTTGTGCATATCGAAGACGAGGTTCACGGCAGCCGATTTCTGGAGCATGCCGATGAGCAGAATGCGGGTGAGGAAGGTTTTGCCCGTGCCGGACTTGCCGAAGATGCCGTTCGAGCGTTTGACAAGCTCCGGCAGGTCGAGGCAAATCTTGGTCTCCATATCGAGCGGCGTGCCGATGTAAAACTTCCTGGCGTCCTCGCCGCCGAAGACAGTTTCCATATCCTGCTGCGAGGCTAGCCTGACCTCGGCGAAGTGGGCGGGCACGGTCTTGACAGGCTGGGGGCCCTCGATAAGGGCGCCCGTATCACCGCCGATGGTGAGCATCGGCAGAACGTGCAGTGTGCCGAAGGTCCCCGTGCCGGCCAGCACCTCGGCGGTGAAGCGGTCGGCGGCGGGGGGTGGGGAGAGGGTAATCCGCTCATCGGTCACCCCCAGGCTGATATCGGTAATCATGCCGAAGAAACGTCGCTTTTCTCCCTGAATGGTGACATAGCGCCCGACGGCCATCTCCTCGACTGAGGCCGAGCCATCCAGCCTGACCTCGATGCCCTTGGTCAGCGAGCCGGAGACGACAATGCCCAGGTGGTTGTATTCTTCAGTCATTGCTTAATTCTCCCAAATCCCATCTGTACCTGCACTTTTGTCTCTCACCGCGCTGGTACATATCGGTATCTGCCGGCAAATCAATGATTTCTATCAGCTTGCATCCTATTATTTCACATGTCCGCCGGGAGGCGATATTATCCGGGTTGCAGGTTATCCACAGCGTTTTCAGGCCATGAGCTACAGCTACCGGCTTGATCAGGCTACAAGCCCTGGCAGCATAACGATGTCCTCGATGTTCTGTATTTACGCTGTATCCGATATGCCCGCCATATAGTATTAGATGACTTGTATTACCAATGCGCAAATCCACCCGTCCGATACGCTCAGGTCTGCCTGCCAGCCTTATATCAAACCAGTAGGCGGGCACAAATCCCTTCTCGAGCATGGCCGGGTGTTTTTCACCGACGGCAACCTCTATTTCACCATCAGAGAGAACTCCCACCTCAAGAAACTTGAAATCTTCCACAGTTGAGCCTGCGCTTAATCTGCCTTCTCGGAAACACCCGTATCACTTTTAGCCTCGAAAAACAACCCTTCGTTAACATAAAGCTGGGAACAACCTCAGCCTCATTTAGCCTCGTATTTGTTTGCCTGAAAAAGAAAAATAGCATCCATTCTGATTATCCCGCCCTTATTCTCCCCAGTATCGCCTTCAACCTGTTGAAATCATTGCCGAGCAGAACCGCCAGTTCCTTTCCGGCCGTCACAAGGAAGCGGTGCGGGTCTTCCGCTTCACGGCTCATCTGGCGCAGGCAGGCGGCCACGACCTCTTCCACAGGCACGGGAAGCTGAGCGCCGACCAGCATCGGGAGAAACTCAAAAGCCCGGCTGAACTCCTTCACCTCTTCAGACTGGCACTGGTAGACGAAGCTGTGGATACGGGGCGGGTGCGGGGGCAGATAATAGCGCAGCTCCGCCCCGTGCCTGTGCCCTACTAAAATGGCGCTGAACTCCGTCCGCAGCAGCTTGGCAAGCTGGGGGCTGTTACTGTAGATATCCGCCTCATTGGCTTCATCTTTGCCGCGGGCAATGGGACGGCGGCCCGGCTCGATGCTGGAGGTAGTGACATTGTAGACAATGCCATATTGCTCCGCATTTTCATCGGCAGTCTTCACCAGGCTGCCTAAAGGGGGCGACCGGTAAAGCTCGTAGCACTGGGCAACGAACTCAACCGTGCTCGCCTCGATAACCTCCCCGACCCTGCTCGATAGTTCAGTCATCTTTTACCTTTTGCCTTTGGCTTTGAGCTTGGTTGGACATGCTCTCTGAACAGGTGCTTGCCGATTACCTTCTGCTCCTCGTGCCAGGCGTGAACAGCATCGATAACATCCTCGGACTTGTCGAAAACTCTCAGGAGGTGCAGGTCTTCGACGGAAATGAAATCTCTGGGCAAGATAATGTCTTCCATCCAGTCCAGGAATCCCTTCCAGAACTCGCTTCCGAAAAGCAGCACCGGGAAGGGTTTGGTTTTGCCTGTCTGGATAAGGGTCAGCACCTCGGTCAACTCATCGAGGGTGCCCAGTCCGCCGGGCATAATGATGAAGGCGGTAGCGTACTTCACCAGCATCACCTTGCGGACAAAGAAGTGGTGGAAGGTGATGGATTTGGTCGTGTAGGGATTGGCGACCTGCTCCTCCGGCAACTCGATGTTCAGGCCGATGGAGGCGACGCCGGCCCGGCTCGCGCCGCAGTTAGCGGCCGCCATTATGCCCGGCCCGCCCCCGGTGATGATGTTGAAGCCGTGCTTGCCCAGGCGGTAGGCGATGTCCTCCGTCTCCTTCCATAGCGGGTCGCCTTCTTTGAGTCGTGCCGAACCGTAGATGCTCACCGCCGGCTCGATGCCGGTCAGACTGTCGAAGCCCTCCACCAGCTCGCCGATGATGCGGAACATTCGCCAGGACTCCTCCTTAGCCAGTTTATTGATTTCATATTCGTGAATAGTCATACTCACCTCAAATCCCAAATTCTAAGCACTAAATCCTAAACAAATCCAAATGTCAAAATCCAACTCCCTTTAGAAGCTGTCAGCGCACCGCGTGTCATTGCGAGGGCGCAGCCCGTGGCAATCTGGGAGGTACAGGGGTATCCCTCCCCACCTGGATTGCTTCGCCCTTCCGACTCAGTCGGAATGGTCTCACAATGACATTGGTTTCACGCGAGCGCCTGACCTAAAAAATAAGGCCAGATGACGATGCCGAGCAGGATTTTCCACCATACCAGATTAGCGTAGCCGATAGTGAACAGAAAGCCGATAAACCAGATAGTACCACTTACTGCACCTGACATGCTAGCCTCCTCGGAATGAAATCCTAAATCATAAACTCTAAATACTAAAGAATATCAAAATTCAAATGCCAAATCCAAAAACAACCCGATTATTTTACCTTTTCTACGATTGAGCCGAATATTTTCATCAGCTCAGTAGCTTCGGCAACCAACGATTGTCTGGTCGTTTCTGCTTCTCCGCCGTTCACTTCGATAAGTGAGAGCCAATACCGACTTTCCTTGGCTTCCTTGCGACAAATCTTAACTCTCATAGCGAAGTCTTTCTTACTCAACGCTTCATTAGCTTCAATATAGTTTGCGCCGACTGAGCCAGAAGACCTGACAACCTGCTTCATTACCTCAATGTTAGCTATAGATTTTGGCACGGTCTTCGTAAGACCAATAACCCCTTGGGCGAACTTTAGAGTCCGCTCCTCCAAATCATATTTTGAGTTTCTGTTTTCTGTCATTTGAATTTGTTTAGAGTTTAGATATTAGTGTTTAGGATTTGCGTCATCATACCCACCTCGTCCGTTTGCTCTGGCTTTTGCCGGAGCTTGGATTGGGCAGTTTCTCTTCGACTAGTGAGTCTTGCACCAGCGCCCAGAAGTTTTCCCTATCCGCCAGGGTGACTACGGCCTGCTCGTGAGCTTCCGAGAGCGCCACCGGGTAGCCCTGTCCCCGCCGACACTGGTCTATCACCAGACTGTGGGTGAGATTGAGCAGGTCTTTGTCCAGCGCCACCCACTGCGGGATTTCAACGCGGGCGATTTCCTCATCAGTCCTGAGGTAAAAGAAATAGACCCTGTGCTCACCGTAGTGCTTGCGGACGACCGAGGACTGGCCTATAAATAGCGCCGACCTTTCCCCCGGCGCCAGCAGAGCGGAGAAAAGGTCCCTATCCTGCACGCCAGCCACCGCCTCACAGCTCTTGTCTCCAGACGGGCAGCGGTCGCAATCGGGCGATTCATGAGGGCAGAGCGCTACGCGCAGGGCATCGATGACGTCGGTCGAGCGCGGGTAGCTGATATAGCTTGCCAATGCCAGCTTCCTGTCTTTGTTCAGCTTCCGAATCTGGCTGAGGCAATCCAGAAAACCCTTATCCAGCAGGGTTTCAGTGATGAACTCGGGGTATTGGTAAAGCCCCCACAAGACTAACGTGCCATCGAGCAGCGCCAGGCTGGAGCTGCCGGCGGGCAATTCCGCCGCCAGTTCAGCCAGCCGTTTGCATTCCTCGACACTGCGTTTGATGCCAAGCAAAGCGCCTTCGACCAATTGCTCACGCCCTTCACCACCATCCGGGGCGATGACCAATTCGCTATCGTCAGCATAAACACGGGGGTGGCTGTCTAAAATAGCTTCCGGGTCGGCTCCATAGCGGAGCAAGACGCTGCTGATGTTTAGCAGGTAGCATCTTGTCGAGCGGTGGCGGTCGACATCTATGTGTGAGCCATCGGTAGCAATGACGGTGAAATCAGCGGGGAGGGGAGGGTTTGGATAGTGACAGTCGAGCGCCTCGACCGGGTCAGCCACCGGCCAGGCAGCTCTGGCAATCTTTTCTCTTAGTTTCTTCAGGTCAGTCTGGTTGTGGGCGGTTTCTATGGCGGACTGAAGATGAGCCTGCCTCTCGTTGAGTCCAGCCTTGAACCGGGAGAGCATCTCCCCGACCTCACCCACCACCCTGGTTAAATCTAGGGACATTTCATAAACTCCAAATCCTAATTTCTAAACTCTAAACAAATCCAAATCCTCTAACCGAAATCCCTCTCTTTCTCCCTTTTACAAAGGGAGATGCCTGCTTCCGTCCCTCCCCCTTTGAAAAAGGGGGATTAGGGGGATTTTAGTCATATGATTGAACTTTGAGCTTTGAACTTATTTCTCTGTTGATTCCTCAATCCACTTCAGGTAATCGGGGTTGGCTTTTTCTATCGGGAAGGAAACGATGCAGGGCACTTCATAGGAATGCAACTGTTTTACTCTATTAATAACCTCATCAACAAGCTCGCTTCTGGTCTTAAGAAACATAGCCGCCTCGCCGGTTTCTTCTATCTTGCCCTGCCAGCGGTAAATGGACTTGATGGGCAGGATATTAGCGCAGGCAGCCAGCCTTTCCTCGACCAGCGCCCGGCCGATTTTATGGGCCTCATCCTCAGTAGCGGTAGTAACGTAGACCGAGCAGTATTCCATTTAATACAGAGTATAATTCAACAAAGCTCAAAACTCAAAGAAATCCCCCCTCGCCCCCCTTATTAAGGGGAGTTGGGGGGGATTTGACCTTTGGATTTTGTAATTTGGATTTATGCTACAATCTGTCTATGCTTGAAATGCTGCCCATTCTGGCTAGCGTGGTGGTCATTTCACTGTCCGGGGTGATGATGCCCGGCCCGATGTTCGCTATGACAGTGGCGAAGAGCTACCGGACGCCCTGGGCGGGCGCGCAGGTATCCCTCGGCCACGCTGTCATCGAAGTCCCTCTGATACTGCTGATTTACTTCGGCTTTGCCGGCTTCTTTCAAAACAATACCGTGCAGGTGGTCTTGAGCCTGCTGGGCGGGGGAATGATTATCTGGTTGGGCGCCAGCATGTTCCGCGCCCGAGCGGAGGTGGTACAGCGGGGCAAGGACTTGCCCTACAACGCCTTTGTCGCCGGTATCGTCACCAGCGGATTGAATCCCTTTTTTCTGCTCTGGTGGGCGACGATAGGTCTCTTGCTAGTGTCCAGATTCCAGACTTACGGCACGACCGGGCTGGTTGTGCTGATAATTACCCACTGGCTATGTGACCTGGTCTGGCTCTCCTTTGTTTCCGGGCTGATTTACAGGACACAGAAGCTCTGGGGACAGACTGTCCAGCAGGGGATATTCATCGTTTGCAGCCTGCTGCTCGTCGGCTTCGGCGGTTGGTACTTGATAACAGGAGTCAGGTTAGTTGGGTGATTCGTTACCCCTCACCTTCCCCTCTCCCGCAAGGGGGAGAGGGGAAGGAAGGAAGATATGTATGGGCGCAGCATGCTGCGCCCATACAGGGGGACTGTCACCTACTCGAAGGGGTGACCTCTTCAGCTACCGTATTGAATGCCTATCCTCAGGCTGCAGGCAGAAACCGGGCAGCTATCGCACTCGACCTCACAAGGCTCGACGTGGATGGTGACACTGGCATTCGGCAGCTTGCCTTTGATGTCTTCTTCCAGGTGGTCGCACATCTTGTGGGCGTCTTCCACGCTGGTATTCCTGGGCAGCATCAGGTGAAGGTCGACGAAGCGCTGGCTGCCGGACTTGCGCGTGCGCACTTCGTGGAAACCGGCTAGCTGGCTAGTGTGTTCCCTGATGGCGGAGGTTATCGCTTCCTCTTCAGGTTGAGGCAGCCTGACATCGAGGAGTCCCTCGATAGCTATCCGGCCCACCCGGTAAGTCATTCGCAGGATGAGTAAAGCCACCAAAAGGGCGAGAATCGGATCGATGATGGTCAGACCGGTGAGGCGGACTGCCACCAGCCCCACCATCACCCCGGCCGTCGAGTAAATGTCGCCGGTCATATTGTGGGCATTCGCCTCCAGAGCCACCGAGCCGGTATTCTTCGCCACGCGGTAGAGATGGCGGGAGAGCAGAATGCTGACTACCATCGAGAAAAACATTACGCCGATGCCGGCCTCGGTCATTTGTATGGTCGAGTCGGTCATTATCCGGCGGACGGCAGCGAAGACAATCGAGACGGCGGCGCCCAGCAGGAGCACTGCTTGAATGGCGGCAGCGATATTCTCCATCTTACCGTGGCCGAAGGGATGCTCTGCATCAGCCGGTTTGGCGGAAAAGCCGACAGTCAGGAATGTAATGACGGCAGCCAGGAAATCGAGGGAGCTATCCGCCACCTGTGCCCAAATGCTGATACTGCCGGTGATGAAGCCGACGGCTATCTTGAGTATGATGAGGCTGATAACAGTCGCCAGGAAAAGCCGGGCGGCTCCTATCGGGGTAGAAAACACTGTTATCACCTCCTTCTAAACAGCAAAAAACCATGAGCCTCTCGGTCCCACGATTTTCAACCGCTGCCTGAAAAAGGGCCCGGCATTCTCCTTCCCATGTGGGAAGGACGTGCCTGTTCCTACATTGTGATTGTAGCTAAACAGGGGGGAATGTGTCAAGGTTTTGTGCTCGTCCGTAATCCGTGGACTCTCAGAACCGAACTGCCTTGTCATTGCCACGTCGCTTCGCTCCTCGCAATGACACCTCGGTGGTGAGATTCTTGGATTCAGACTCACAGATTACGCCTACGCTGCTTGCTAAATTAGTCTAGTGATAGTATAGTTTTCCGAGGGGATTAAAAAGTACAGGTGCTGAAAATGGACTTAGCTAACACGGAGATGAAAGACCCTTTCCGCCGACTGATTGGGTCTGAAGTCTGGTTACTCCTAAGCAGGCTGGACAATTTTCTTGCCGGGCGGGGCATCGAGTCGTGTCTCGTCGGTGGCTGGGTGCGTGATGCCTTGCTCGGGCGAGACACGGCTGATATCGATATCGCCGTAGCTGTGGATGCCCTGGAGGTTGCCCCTGAAGTAGCCGAGGCCTTTGGCGGCAGGTACGTTCCCCTGGATATGGAAAACCGGGTCGCCAGGGTGGTATTGCTTGATAGAGACGCCGCGGCGCCAAAAGCGCCCCTCCATCTCGATTTTTCGACCTTCGAAGGCAGTATAGAGCAGGACCTGGCTCGGCGCGATTTCACAATAAATGCTATGGCCGTCAGCCTCAGCCAATTCAGGCCGGGCGTTTCTACTATCCAGATAATCGACCCCTTCGACGGTCGTGGCGACCTGAGCCGTGGTATAATCCGTGTCGTATCCGAGACAGTTTTTGCTGCCGATGCGGCGCGGCTATTGCGGGCAATGCGCCTGGCTGCCGAGCTTGGTTTCAATATCGATGACAAGACCGAAGCTTTAATCCGGCAAAATGCTCGCCTGCTATCCGGGGTTGCCGGTGAACGCATCAGGGAAGAATTACTGCGGCTGCTGGCTTGCCCGCCGTCCCCCGAAGACTATGGAAGGAGGGCTGTTTCTGACACCGGGCAGTTTTTCAAATACCTCGATGAACTGGGTTTACTAACAGCGATATTTCCGGAACTGGCTGAAACAAAGGGGGTCGCCCAGCCCAAAGAGCACCACTGGGATGTTTTTGAGCACCTGCTCCGGACGGTGACGGCCGTTGATTTCCTGCTCAGGCAGGGAACCTGGGAATACGCCGGTGAAGAGGTTCTGGCGGCCGTTCCCTGGTCGGGGACGCTGGCCGAGCACTTTGCCCGGGAGGTGGGTTCCGGCAGCACCAGGCGGGTATTGCTGAAACTGGCGGCTCTTCTCCACGACATCAATAAACCCCAGACCAGGACCATCGAGGCTGGCGGGCGGATTCGATTTCTAGGCCATGCCCAGGCCGGGGCGGCGACTGTGATGACGATACTGGAAAGGCTGAGATTCAGCAGCAAAGAAGTA
Organism: Chloroflexota bacterium; assembly: GCA_016190895.1. Lineage (GTDB taxonomy): Bacteria > Chloroflexota > Dehalococcoidia > Dehalococcoidales > UBA2162 > JACPPR01. Next base: position 10,357 of record JACPPR010000078.1, read on the forward strand.
AAGCTGGTAGAGACTGAAATCCTGTATCACCTCAGACCTACCCAGATGAGCCAGGCAGGACTGCCCACTAACCGGGCGATTTACCGCTACTTCCGGGATGCCTCGGAGACTGGCATCGATATCCTCTTTTTGAGCCTTGCCGACCATCTGGCAAGCCGGGGACCCGAGCTGAATCTGGCCGGCTGGCAGGAGCATGCCCGGCTGGTTGAATACGTCATCAACAAGCGGTTTGAGGAAGAAAAAACCATTACCCCTCCCAAACTTATCGATGGATATGATATAATCAATACTCTTAGAACCCCCCCGGGACGGGAAGTCGGCGAGCTGCTGGAAGCAGTGCGTGAAGCCCAGGCTTCCGGGGAGGTAACCACGAGAGAGGAGGCTTTATCCTTTATTGAGAGGTTAAAGAAGAAGAATGCCTAGCAGAAATAGTCTGACCCTGATAATCGTGCTGATAGTTTTTGTCCTGGCGGCGCTGGTAGTTTTTCCTATTGAAAAAGGAGTTCTGGGTGGTAAGGGAATAAGGCTGGGGCTGGACTTGCAGGGCGGCACCCGTCTCACCTATAAGGCCGACCTGTCTTCGGTAGTGGACGAAGATGAAGCTATCCTGGGAGCAATCTCAGTCTTGGAAAACAGAATCAACCCGCTCGGAGTGAGCGAATCGGATGTTCGGAAATTGGGCACCGATGAGATTCTCGTGGAAGTGCCGGGGCGGAGCCTGACCGATAAGGAAAAAGAGAGCCTCGGCAATGTCGCCCTGCTTGAGTTCGGGGAACTGGTTACCGGCAATGAGACCTTCAGGTGGGAAAACAGCCTGGGCAAGTGGAAGCCAGCCACGGCCCCGCTCAATGGAGTCGAAACGGAGCTGACCAGCCGCTATTTCAAGACGAACACTTTTATCTCCAGAGGCAACCTGGGGCAAATACTC
>JACPPR010000013.1 GCA_016190895.1 Chloroflexota bacterium
GAACGTGGTCAACGTGGTGCGCACCGGACGGGGCGCCTCCAGCCGAATTTTCCTGGGGAGGGGTTCGGGAGATCTTATCCGTCTTTCGGCATCAGAAATCATCGAGACTTCAGGGGGAGAGAAAGGACTGAGAGTAGACCGCATCCGAATTATCGGTCCCAATAGTGGTACAGCTTTTGTGGAGAATATCGTCATCACCAGGACCGCTGTCTTCGGCAAAATAGAAGTGGACGATGTGAGGATTCAAGACCTGGTACTGAAAGGGGTCACCGTAGATGATAATCCGTAGAACCTGGCAGCATACAGCATAAAGAGACTGTCTGGCAATTTATCCGAAGCCGCTCGTGGTCGGATAGCGACAATGTCGGTATCCCGTAGGTCCCGATTCGCTCCTCTCATACGGGATGCCGCATGAACTCAGGTGAATCGGCAAAATCGGGACTTGTCGAATCCGCGAGCGGCTGACAATTATGCGTCATCCGTCGACAGGCTCCTTCGGCCTCGGCCTGAAGGCTTCGTTCAGGACAGGTCAGGATGAGCGGGTTTCTAAACGCCCTTCATGAACAGCGTTAAAGAGAGTATGCATATATGACTCGTATCTCCGTCAGAAAGCTCGCCCTCGTTGCCCTGTTAGTAGTAGCGCTCGTACTCTTAGCCTTCTGGCGGTTCAACCAGGCCGCCGGACCGCTAGGTGAGTTGCCCGTCGTCGGTCATCTGAATATCGCCGCCGGGGAACACCATATTACCGATTTATGGGCGCTCGCCAGCAGGGATGGCCGGAGCTACGCCTATCTGGGCAGCTATGACGAACCATTCTGCAGCAGCAATATCACCGGCGTTTATATCGTCGATATCACCGACCCTGCCAATCCCCGGCAGGCCAATTTTATCCCCTCCCCTCTGGGCACGCGGGCCGGCGATGTCATGGTAAAGCATATCAAGACTCCCTTCTTCGATGGCGACCTCCTGGTGCACCCGACCGAGTTCTGCACCGGCGAGACGCGCGACGGACAGGCAGTCGCCTCCAGCCCGGGAATTGTCCTTTATGACGTGAGTGACCCGCTTGCGCCCAAGCGTTTCGCCCCGGACTTCTCGCTGGACTTCGAGGTGCATAACGCTTTCATCTATCAGCGTGGAGAACGCGCTTACGTATTGGTGGTGCAGGACGAGTCAGAGCGGGATTTCCATATCGTTGACGTCACCGACCCTTCCCGGCCTGTAGAGGTTCTGGCACAGGGATGGCAGGACTGGCTGGAACCAGATGCCCAACTGGCGCTCGGACAGGTTCCGGTTCCTTTCGTTCATGATGTCTGGGCAGAGACTTATCCTGCCAACCACCCTGTCCCGCAGTACGCCGGACGCACCATCGCCTACCTCAGTTACTGGGACGCCGGCCTGATTTTGCTCGATATTACCGACCCCGCCTCACCCGTGTTCCTGGGCGATAGTGATTATCTCGACCCGGACCCGGTCACCGGTCAGTCCCCGGAGGGAAACTCTCATTCCGCCGTGCCCACGGCCGATGGCAAGCTGGTATTTATGGGAGACGAAGATTTTTCCACATCGCGCACAGTCTTCACTATCGATACCGGAAACTTTACCGGCCGCTACCGTGCTGCCGAAGGCGGTTTCACCAGGCGAATCAGGGAACTGGAGAACAAGACTCTGTCCGGGCAAACGTTATATGTCGGGCAGGCCTGCAATCCGGGGGATATCCCAGCTCCGCCGCAGAAGAACAGCCCCGATGAGAAGTTCATCGCTGTCATCGAGCGGGGCGTATGCCCTTTCGAGCAGAAGATAGCCAATGTCGCCTCGGCGGGCTATGACGGAGCCATCGTTTTCAATACTGTCGAAGAAGCTGAACGGATTCTGTTCATGTCAGGGAACGAAACGAGCGCCATACCTGCCCTGTTCGTCTCCCGCTTCACAGGCTTCGCCATCCTGGGCATTTCCCCCTCCTCCCCTGCTGGTACGCCGCTGCCGGCTCCGGGGACACCCGGGCAACGCGTCACGGCAAGAGCGCAGTTCGATGGTTGGGGTTACGGACGTATTTTGGATGTCTCCGACCCCGCCAGGATAGTGGAATTGGGGCAATTCGCCACCGCCAATGTGACGGCTCAACCGGTACCTGATGGAGACCATAGTATGCACAATGTCATCGTGGATAAACGCCTGGCCTATATCGCCTGGTACGCTGACGGCATTCGCGTGGTTGATTTCTCTAATCCCCGGGAGCCGAAGGAAATAGCTTACTTCGTCGATGCTGAAAATGGCTCGGATATGTGGGGCGTCTATCTCTTCAAGCACCCCAACGGCAAGAAATACATTCTGGGGAGTGACCGCAGCACCGGGTTGTGGATTTTTGAAGCGCCCCGCAAGTCTGTGCTGCCGTTCATGAACTAACACGCCGAAAATAATATAAGGGACACGGCATGCCGTGTCCCTTATATTGAACCTTTGCAACTGAGTCCTTGCTTTATTATATTCTATGCTATTCTTTGGACTGCTTTTCTTCTTTCTCGGCGGGGAGCAAGCCCCGCATAACAGCCAGATGGACCAAATCGGAATAGGACTTGAAGGACAGTTTCTTCATCATATTAGCCCGGTGAATCTCGACAGTGCGCCGGCTGATAAATAACTGCTCGCCGATTTCAGCGTTAGTGAGATTCTTCTCAACTATCAGCTGCAGAATCTGGAGCTCCCTGGCGGTTAAGCGCTTGAATGGGTCCTCCATTTCATCGACAGTTTTAGTGCCATTCGAGTAGGCTCTGAAGGCTCGCTGGGCAAGGGCGCTACAAAGAAAGCGTCGTCCCGCAGCTATCTCACGAATGGCGGTAATTAGCTCGGCGGGGGCGGCTTCTTTAAGAACATATCCTTCGGCGCCGCAACGCAGCGCCTCGGTGACGTAGACTTCGTTACTGTACATAGAGAGGACGACGATTTTGGTCACGGACATCTCGGTCTTCAAACGCGTGATAAGGTCCAGACCGCCGATATCCGGCATGTTCAAATCCAGCACCACCACATCCGGCTTCACTTCCTGAGCCAGTCTGAATGTTTCCGAGCCGCTGGCCGCTTCGGCGGCAACACGAAAATCGGGCTCTGCTTCGAGTAAGAATCTGATTCCTTTGCGTACCAGTTCATGGTCATCGGCTAATAAAATATCCATACCATCACCTTCATTCAATATTTGCTTGGATAAGTTTAGAGCATTAATCATCAAATAATCATAAAATAGGGGCTAAAAAAATTACAAAAAGATTACATTTACTAAGTAGTATTACGTATTAGAATCTAAGTATTACGTAATTTGTTCTATTTGAGTAAATAAAGCGGTGAGAGCGTTTGGCAACGTTAGGACCTACGAGACTCGTCCTTCCGTTGTATAATTGGCTATGAGCAGAGTATCAGGTAGGCAAAACTTGGTTAACGCCGGAGAGACATTATTTCGGGTGGATTTTGGCGAGAACCTGGCCCTGCTATTGAATGCCCCCATGCAAGCCCCGGGCGATTACCCCACGGACAGGCTGCAAAAAGGCTGGCTATTGGCTCACAATGGCGAACTGCTGGCAGAAGAGGGTATCGGCTTCGGCATGCCGATAGTGAAATACGGTCGGAAAACCGTTTTCCCGGGCGAAGCTGAGGTCACAGCACGCACATCCGCCAGCAACACCGAGGTAACGGTGAGGTACGTGCTCGATACTACCCAGAGACTGGGCATCAAAGGGCAGCCTGAGCTCAAGATTCTCGCCATTAATCGGGCCAGAGAATTCTTCTCTGCCCTGCACCGCCGCTTCCCTCGGCTCAGGCGTTCTCTCGATATTCTCTCCTTCGTCTTCCAGAATACTTTTAGATTGGAACCGGCTTTTGAAAGGGCAAAATCGGTGGGGAGTATCAGCATCACCTACCTGTTCCGCCGCCTTGAGAAAAGTATTACTGTTGTCATTGAACTGGAAAACCTTGAGAAAAAGGGCTGCACTGAGATAATAATCGCCAACGAGCAGGGGGCCGGCTTCGACCGATATCGGGACTCGAACGGGACAGCGCTTCGGGGTGAGGCTATCGGCTCGTGGGATGAAGTCACTGCCGGGCAGGCGTCTCTCAGCTCTGTTCGCCCCGCAATTACCTTTTCTGTAGACGGGGTAGCCGGAGCACGGCTATTCAGAGGCCGGGAACAGCGAAAGGGGCGGCTTGCCTGGTCGGGGCTGAACTACGTGATAAGTCCCTCCACTAGGCACTTTGAGTATGAAATCAGGCTGGCAGAGGGCGGAGGTTAAATACCGTAAGGACCAATAACCAGGAGACAAGCAGAAAACAAATTCAAAAAGTTAAAAATCAAAGCTCAAAACCATAACGTAAAGCTCAAAATTATCGACGATTTCATTGTTGCGTAGTTTTAATTTTTGAGTTATGGTTTTGATTTTTGAGCTTTGAGATTAAAGGCAGTTTTACGGTCAGCCGGGTGCCCTCGCCGGGTGCGGATTCCAGCTCGAAGGTGCCTCCCAGGTACCGGGTACGTTCGCGCATCGTTCGCAGGCCGGTAGAGGCGGCAGGTACTTCGGCAGGGTTAAAACCGGCGCCGTCATCGCGGATACTCAGACTGAGAGACTTTTTGCCGGCCCGGACAACCACCTCAAAGCGCTCAGCTTTAGCGTGACGGGCGATATTTGTCGACGCCTCTTCGATAATGCGATAAACTGTCGTGGCGATGTGCCGGGGCAAGTCCTTTCCCAGACCGGAGTGCTTAAGCTCAAAATTAATACCGGTCCTGGAAGATAAATCCTGCAGGTAGCCCTGAAGCGTTGCCAGGAGTCCGGCATTATCAAGCATAGCGGGTCGTAACTGTAAAGAAATATCACGGACTTTGCCGATGAGCCTGGCCGTGATTTCCTCGGCTTGCTTTATTTCGTCAGTCGCCTTCTCACCCAGCGATCGGTTCATTCTGTGCAGCAAGAAACTGAGCAGGGTAATCTGCTGACCGACATCGTCATGCAGCTCACGGGCTATCCGGAAGCGTTCTTCCTCAGCCTCCTCCTGAATTTGATTTATCAGGCTCTGCAGCGTCTTATCGGCTTTGTTCCGGGCAATCCGCTTAGGCTTGTTCATAATGGTTCTTGTAACATTATATACCTTTTGGGACAATTGCAGGAAATGCTATAGTTAAGAGTATGACTTCGGTATTACTTATCTACCC
>JACPPR010000080.1 GCA_016190895.1 Chloroflexota bacterium
GCCGCCGGCGGGACCCTTCGACCAATCGCCTCCCCACAGCTCTTGCATGGTTAGCGGGGTATTACCGGCGCCCGGAAAAGGCCCCCAGGCTGTCGGGTCGGATGCCACGGCACGTAGGAGCGTGCCGCCGTATTGGGGCACATCAGAGGTCGGTTTCACCGGCTCTTTTTCTGCAGGCGCTGCGGGCGCCGCCGGGGTGGTCGGTGTAACGGGGGCGGTTGGGGTCACAGGGGTTGGCGGTGCCGCTGGAGTCGGCGTCGTGGTGGGCGGCGCCGCCGGCGCGCAGGCAGCCGCCACCAAGGATATCGCCATCAAGACACTCACCGCCCACCATATTACTCTCTTGCTCATCTTATCCCTCGTCTTTCTCATTACATCGGGCTTAATAGCCCATTGATTTCTTCAGGTCGGCATCATACCAAATGTGCTTTGGCCACAGGCCGGCGTAGCCCTGTGCCCACTCGCCATTGTAGTTCTTCAGCCAGGGCCACCAGAGCACGCTGTTCCCGCGCTTAGGCCGCGGAATAGCATAGGCCTGTGCGAGGAGATGCTTGGTAAGCTCCTTCATAATCCTGAAGGCTTCATCTTCACCACTCGTGACGACGGCCTTCCTCGCCGCAGCCGTAGCTGCGTGGATTACCGGGTCTTTGAGTTCCGCCATGTTGGCGCCGGAACCCTCGAGGGTGGGGGGCGAATGGAAGATGGCGATGGGGTCACCGCCCCAGGTGCTTAACTCCGGCTGCTCATGCTTATCCTGGATAGAGCTCTTGGTGCCGGATTCCTTGACATCGAGCACCAGTTCAATACCTACCTTGGACCACATATCCTTCATGATAGAGAAATAGTCGACCTCGGTTGAGGTCACGAGGGCAGTCGCTTTGAAGCCGTTGGGATAGCCGGCTTCTTTCAGGAGAGCCTTTGCCTTCTCCGGGTTGTACTTATAGAGCTCCCGGGTCGAATCCGGTATCTGCGGGTCATCAATGCTGATGTACATATCCTCGTAGCCCGGAGTGAGGGCGAAGGGCCAGGTCTGGATTTGCCCGATGCCCTGGTTCAGGCCATCGTGTATCGCCTGAAAATCGGTAGCCATCATCAGCGCCCGGCGCACCCGGAGGTCTTTGAAGGGCGGCCGGTCCTGCCTTATCTGGATCTGGCCACCGTGTCCAATAGCATTTTCTTTTCGGAGGAGCTTAGGCTGAGTCTTGAGCACCTGGTCGGCGTCTTCCCAGCCGAAGGAATAATTGTCTATCTTGGCGGTGCGCAGCGCTGCCTGGATGGTAGAAGTGTCGGGTATGATGAGATATCTGACGCCATCAAGGTATGGCAACTGGTTGCCCTTGCCCGGCCCGACGGGGTCTGTATCCCAGTAGTTGGGGTTCCGCTTGAGGACTATCTGGCTGCCGGGAACGTTGTCCTTCAGAATGAACGGTCCTGTGCCCACGGATGATTTCGAATCATCCATATTGTATTTTTCGTACACTTCGGGAGGCACGATGCCGCCTGTCAGTCCGAAACGGGCGATCGCTGTGACGAGATCATCCAACCCAACCGTAACGCTGACTTCCCAGGGACCGCTTTTGGTTATCTTGGCCTGTCGGAGAGGAATATTGGTGCGGTAAATGTAGGACCTTGGCAGTGAGGTCTGCTTCGTCTGGAGGTAGAGCAAGTCGTCCGCCGTCACCTCTCGCCCGTTGGCCAGACGAGCGGCTTCAGCCCAGGGCTCAGTGTTGATGGCGTAATGCACGCCCTGGCGGACCTTATAAACGATGGTTCCCTGGTTATTCGCCTCATCGGTCGTCCAGGTGACGCTTTCCGCCATAGTACCCACGTTGAGCGCCCACCGGTCATAGTAGAAGCCCCAGTCCGTCTCGTTCGTCCCGGCAGGTCCCTTTGCCCAATCGCCTTCCCAGGTGCGCTCGTTGATCAGTTGCCAGGGCACGAGCACGCCCAGCTCAGTGATAGGGTTCCAGTTGGTGATATCCGTTGTGCGAGCGAGGGTCAACGTGCCGCCATACTTGGGCGCCACGGCAGCGGGCTTCACTGCCTCCTGTTGCGGTTTTTCCGTGACTGGCCCCGTCGGTGTTGTTGGAGTGGTGGGAGCAGTCGGGGTAGTTGGGGTGGCAGGAGTAGTCGGCGGGGTGGGAGTTACCGCCGTGCCGCAGGCGGCTAACACCAGGGACATTACCATCAAGATACTTACCGCTAGCCATAGAAGTTTCTTCATTTCGTTTCTCCTTTCTAAACTCGCCGTAGCGAATAGTTCCTGCCCTTCAGTTTAAGCATACATTTCTATCTCCCCTTGCGGGAGAGAGAAGAGTGAGGGGTAAATCTTGCATCACTCTCACCTCAATCCTCTCCCCTCAAGGGAGAGGAACTTGGACGCGAATTTCTGCAGCTTGAATACTAATCTATGACCCTTTCTTTGACAAGCTCCGCAATCTCAGCATCCGACAGTCCGAGGACTTTCTTGAAAACGTAATCGTTATGTTGTCCCAGAGTAGGGCCTTGCCGCACGCGGAGCGACAATCTGTAGTAAGGCTGCTCGGACGCCGGGTCTTTGCCCGGCTCGGGAGGCCCCATCTCCCAGAAGAAACGGCGCGCCTTAAGCTGCGGGTCGTGCACCACCTGGTCTTCAACTGTTTCCACCAGCCCAGCGGCGACACCGGCCGCCTGCATCACACTCATCACTTCTTCTGCAGTACGGCTGCCGGTCCACTTATTTACCAACCTATCAAGCTCTTCTTCATTCTCCTTCCTGTCCAGCAGAGTGGCGAACCTGGGGTCTCCAGCCAGCGCCGGATTGCCAAGCACCCGGCAGAAACTCTGCCATTCTTCATCGGTGAAGATTGAGATAGCGCACCACCTGTCTTCACCCTGACAACGGTAAGCATTGTGGGGCGCTGCGTAGGAGCACTCGTTGCCCATACGGCCGGCCACCCGTTGGTTCACCGAGTAATCGAGAATGGCCGGCGCCATAAACTGAAGACCTGGTTCATACTGGGACATATCGAGAAACTGCCCCTTGCCCGTCTGTCGCCGGTACTCGAGGGCGGCCATAATGGCAATAATATTGTACCGGGGGGCGACGAAATCGGTATAAGTGCCGACCCAGCCCGGCTCCCTATCAGGCCAGCCGGTGATATGGTTGAAGCCAGCCAGAGCCGAGAGTTTGTGCCCGGAGGCGGCGTGGCTGTAGTGCGGGCCCGTCTGCCCTTGCATACAGGTAGCCAAATAGATGATATCAGGCTTGATTTTTCTGATATCATCATACCCGAGTCCTCTGTTGGCCAGCGTGCCCCCGGCCAGATTCTCGACGAAGATATCTGCTTTAGAAATCAGCCGGTGGGCTAGTTCCAGCCCCTTGGGAGAGACAAAATTGAGGCTCACGCTGAGCCTGCCGGTAATGGCCTTCTGACCCGGCGCCCCGCCACCCCCTCCGCCGCCACCCATCAGTCCGCGGCGGCTCACCGTCTCAATCTGTATCGTCTCCGCACCGCAATCAGCCAGCACCTGAGTCGTCACCGGCCCGGTAACGTGGTGAGTAACTTCAACAACCCTGATGCCCTTAAGTGGCTTTCCGCTCACCCCTTTTCCCCCTTTCTCGCAGGACGCTGACCACCAGCCAGAGGGGCTTCCTCATATGTTGCCTCCTTCGATTTCAGTCATCCTGTATACAATCTCTCTCCGCGGAGATTAGTTTGCAAGGCTGGCTACGAGGAGAAGACAGGCTAATTGAAGTTGGCTGTAAATATATCATATATGATAGGGTATATATGATGGAGATATAATAGAGCCGATGTGCAGCGTTTGTCAATAGTTTATTTTTTGAGTTTGACTCATTGTCGCACAGCGCTTATTGCTCTAATCAGGTCATTTGTGTAAAATCTATTCGGACGAGAGGCAAGCAGAACTAACAGGAAGGTGCGTTATGAACCAACAAACTGAGCGCAGTTATGTTCCAGCCGACGAGGATTTCAAACTCTGGAGGTTTCTGGACCATACCAGGTACGCAATCTCGAGAGTGCGTGAGCTTGAGCTTGCTCGGTTCGGGCTGACCCCGGAACAGGCTTACGTGCTGGACTTGCTCAGCGACAGGGGCGGTTCCACGACGATGAACGACATTATGGATGTGACTTTGCGCCAGCATCACACGATATCCACGCTGGTGGACAGGATGGCCAAGCACGGCCTGGTTGAGAAAAAGCGAAGCGCCACCGATGGCAGGAAGTACAGAATTGTGATGACGAAAAAGGGAGGGGAGCTATTTCAGAACGTGACGAGGGAATCGATTACCATGGCATTCTCGCCACTTTCGATAGAAGATAAGCGGGAGCTTAGCTCCCTCCTGAAAAGGTTGCTGACCAAGGCCTATGAGCTAAACGACAAGCAATATAATGTCGAACCGGAGGATATTCCCTGCTTGTAGCTTTCCGACTGTCGGATGGGTGTTGGGTGGCGGCGGTTCCGCATTCTTCAGGCGCATTTTAATGAGTAAAGCCAGGACTGCCTGGGCTTTACTCATGACACTCTTATCGGCGGGATATTTCTACCGTGACCGGGATATATCGGCTACGTCTTACCCCGAAAATAGCGAGCCCCCTATGTGTCATTCCCCGCTTCAGGCGGGGAATCCAGAGAGAACGGAAGGGGATGTGGATTATCCGGTCAAGCCGGAGAATGACAGAACAATCTATTTTCATCCTTCGTGGTGCTGTCTGCACAAGCCAGAATGAAAAATTCTCAAGTTTAAGTAGCGCCCGTGGCGCGTCCACGTTATCGTTGTTTGGAACTCTTGCCTTCGCCTACCGGAGGACGAAGGTTGGGTGGAGGTGGATTCTTCATCCCGCGGCGGAACATCTCGCCGGTTTCCTTGCGCTTCCAGGCGACTCTCTGGTTTAGCGGGTGCTCCATACGGATGGCGCCGGCCGCCGGGCATTCCTCTACACATGTTCCGCAGAACCAGCACTCGTCAGGGTAGAGCACTAGGGGCGGTTCGTACATGCTGCATCGGAAACACCTTTTTGCTTCAGCGATAGCCAGCTCTCTTGAGAACCCCTGGTTAACCTCGTTCAGCGAGTGGTTACGCTCTTCCGCTGACAGCATCGCCGGTTCCATGCGCGTACCCGGCCCGAAATATGGAGTTTCCGGTTCTTCCGGCACGCGGTTTTCCCAGGTTGCATTACCGCTTTCCAGGTAAGAACGCATTGACGTGGCTCCGATTCCGGTCGCCGACAGTGCGTCCTTGTTGCCTTTAGTCAGGAAGATGTCTATACTGATAGCCGCCCTCTTTCCGGCAGCGATGGCCTGGACAATCGAGCGTATCGGGGAGCCTACATCACCACCGGCAAATACGCCCGGTACAGGGGTTTCCAGTGTATTGGGGTCGACTTTTATGCGAGAGCCGCCTTTCATCTTCGCATCGGCAAAGGACAGGTCGGTAGCCTGGCCGATTGCGACGATGATGGTATCGGCAGGAACGATGCAGGTCTTGCTTTCGTCATAGGTCGGGCTGAAATTACCGGCTTTATCGAATGCCGCCGGGCAGGACTTAAGCTCGACGCCTGTTACCTTTCCGGACTTCACATCGATTTTATTCACTCCCCAACTGGGGTTGATGGTGACACCCTCGTCTTCGGCAAGTTTAATCTCTGATTTGTAAGCCGGCATCGTGTCATAACTCTCCAGGCACACCATGGTGACTTGCTCGGCGCCGAGCCGGCAGGCGAGGCGCGCTGAATCGGTGGCGACGTTGCCGCCACCGATGACAACTACGTTCTTGCCTGTTTTGATGGGGTTGCCGAGCCTGGACTTGCGCAGAAATTCGAGGGCGCCGATAACATCCTGATGGTCTTCCCCGGGAACGCCCAACTTCGCCGAGAGCGGCGCTCCGGTACCGACGAAAACGGCGTCGTATTCTTGTCTCAGTTTTGCGAATGCTTTAGCATCGACCGGGCTGTTGACTTTGATATCAACGCCCAGCGATTGAATCTGCTTTATTTCATTATCAATGACAGCGGCCGGCAAGCGGAATTCGGCGATATTGACGCGCGGAATCCCTCCGGCGACCGGCTGGGCTTCGAATACCGTTACCTTATGGCCGAGGACAGCCAGGAAGTGCGCGCAGGTAAGACCGGCAGGCCCGCCGCCGACCACCGCCACCTTTTTCCCGGTAGCCGGCCGCTTCACCGGCTGTTTCGCGACTTTCGGGGTGCCATAATCAAAGGCGGCTCTCTCGAGCGCATTTGTGGCTATGCCCTGGTCTAGGGGTATGCGGGCGCATTTTTCCTCGCAAGGATGGAAGCACACCCGACCGCATACTCCGGGGAATGGATTCTCTTCCCTGATGCTTTCGAGAGCATCTTCAAACTGCCCTCTATCGATATAGTATGTAGTCCACCTTATGGCTTCTCCAGCGGGACAATTCATCTCGCATTTGGCGATTCCCCCCACTTTTGGGCTGTTGCGCACCATAACATCCGTCCGGCACTGGTCTGCGCACCGGTAGCAGCTTATGCAAATGTTGGGGTCGATTCTGATGGACTGGCAGGGAGTTGCCGGGTTGGGTACCAGATAGGCTTCGTTGTTCATCTATTTTGTCCTCATTTCATTCAGACTGGCGTGAGCCTCGTAGTTCTCTTTGAAAGTCGATAGGTAAGGCTCCGTCAGGTAATAGTTCAGGGGAAGGCTTTCGGTGACTACGCTGTCCTTCTGGAGTTTTAGTGTGATAAATTTGTTCCACTCCTTAGGTTCGACTTCAGGATAATCTACCCGGTGGAAATCCAGAATCTGGCTGCTGGCCTGGCGTGCCAGCGAAGCATTTATGATGACTTCGCTGATTGTGAGCCTGGACTGACACTCAAGATACCGCATCAATTCATGAGGGTTCCTGACATACGTCCGGTTTGCCTCGCTCTCCCTTATGGAATCCAGCCACCACATTCCTTCCTTCAGCATGCGCTCGCTCTTGTATGCGCCGCAATATATCTGCATTATCCTGGCAGTTCCCGCATTAAGTTCCTTCCAGCCGACATCACCAGGCTGTCCGATACGCTGATAGACACGAGCTTTTTCCGCGTCTATCTGCTTCCTGTCCGGCACCAGCGAGTCGACTGTAGCAGCATATTCAGCCGCTTTTCTGCCGGAGTAACGCCCTGTCGTAGCAGCGCCCGGATGACCGCCGTTTTCTCCGGCGACCGCATTTCCGGCTGCGTAAAGACCGGGCAAGTTCGTCTTCAGGTCCCAGTCGACTACCAGGCCTCCGCTGCCCCAACCGCCACCGGCCGAAGCGCTTCGCCATAACGGCGGGCCTTCGCCCTCGCCCCCAATCTCATGAGTAGTTATCGGCGCCTGAAGCATGTCTTTATCGGGATCGAAACCGGCTTCCCCGAAGACCTGATAGACCGGAACGCGGGTTTTCCCTTCATTGGCTATCATCAGACCCCAGATTGCCCTTCGTTCGTCTTCAGGCATACTCGGAAGGTCGGCGAAAAGCGGAAGAACCAGCTCGCCTCTGGCAATCATATCATTGATGTCCGGAGTCGGCGAGGCGCCTGCCTTAAAGGCGGTCCTTTGGGCGACAGTTTCCAGGATATTGCCTTCCCTGTCTACCCACGGCACCGGTTTGCCATTGGCGTCTACCAGATTGCACGGGAACCATGTATTGGTGGGGCTGCCTACCCCGAAGCGGGGCCAGCCGAAACTGCCGTGGACGGGACCCTTGCTCCGCTCCATCAGGCTAAGCTCGGCTCCCGCCCTCCAGGCCGCGGCGGTTGCCTCACCGACGTTGTTCGGGTCATCCAGATGTATGGCTGACCCTGTCAGTTCTGTGTTGAATACCCAGATGCCTGAGTATTGAGCTGCGCTCACAATAGTCGCCTTTGCGCTGACGGTGTAAAATTCGCCGGTGCGTACATTGACACCCATGGCGCCGATTACCCTGCCTCCCGGTTTCCCGCCTTCGGTAAGAAGGCCGGTCATCATAACCCGGTCAAGCACTTTGACCCCCAGGCGCAGCAGCTCTTTATATAAGATGGGCTTGACATGCGCGCCGTTATTAACGCGGATATTCACCCGTGTAGTGTAGTCATAGGCGAATAGTATCTTGGACTTTTCATCCCGCATCGGAGACCCGGCGAATTCATCATCCTCATCCCGGAATTTCATCCCCCATTGCTCGCAGTCGAGAAGAGCATCGAAGGATTCTCGCATCGTGATGTAGCTGAGCATGCCGTTAACGTATGAGCGTCTTCTGGCGCTTGACTCGGCGGCTTGTTCGAGATTGGTGGTGCAGGCTGGGTTGGTGTAGGCCGCTCCCCAGTGGTCTACTCCGGCTCCGCTGCAGCCGCTATGCACTGTCGCGCCCTTTTCCAGGACAATTACCTTCGCTCCCCTCTTGGCAGCGTTGATGGCGGCGTGGCAACCGGCGATGCCGCCCCCGATTACGAGAACGTCAGCGGAAAGTTCGTTCTCTTTCCCGTACTTGACAGGATACGGCCATTCCGGCGCGCCCTGTCCAGTCATTTCATCAAATAATGGCATTTCTCCTCCTTTAGCTACCGGACACTAATGTCTCGAAGTCATCATTGATTGGGGGGTGCCGAACGGGTTGATTGGACTGCGTGTGGCAACTGCTAATTCGGCGTAGATTCATCAACCTCTACTAAAATGATAATAGCTTTTGTGATATTCAGCTGTCAAATATGGGCCGCTAAGCGGTCTCTTTGAGGTAGGCGTCTATCGAGGCAACGGCCCGTTTGCCGGCGCCCATGGCGCTGATGACGGTGGCGGCGCCGGTCACGATATCGCCACCCGCCCAGACTTTATCCTTCTTCGTCTTACCGGAAGCTTCGTCAGCCGCGACTGTGCCGCGGCGAGTCGTTTCAAGCCCCTTCGTCGTTTGGGAGATGAGTGGATTGGGACTATTGCCCAGGGCAACGATGACGGTATCGATAGGCATACTGAATTCACTGCCGGCTTTGGGTACAGGGCTGCGCCGGCCGCTTGCGTCAGGCTCGCCAAGCTCCATTTCGATGCATTCCATCGATGTCACCCAGCCCTGGTTATTCCCCTTAAAGGCAGTGGGATTGGTCAGGAACCTGAAAATAATGCCTTCCTCTTTGGCATGTTCTATTTCTTCGTGACGGGCGGGCATTTCCGCTTCAGACCGCCGGTAGATAATGGAAACCTCTTCAGCGCCGAGCCTGAGGGCGCAGCGGGCGGCGTCCATCGCCACATTACCGCCTCCCACCACGGCCGCTTTCTTGCCGACTCGAATCGGGGTATCGTATTCGGGGAAGAGGTAAGCCTTCATCAGGTTGGTGCGGGTGAGGAATTCGTTGGCGGAATAGATGCCGCCCAGGTTTTCCCCGGGGGCGTTCAAGAACAGGGGCAATCCGGCTCCGGTGCCGATGAAAACGGCATGATAGCCATTGCCCAGCAGCTCATCGATAGTATCGATTTTGCCGATAACCGAATCCAGTCTGATATCGACTCCCAGAGAGATGACGTAATCGATTTCATTCCGGACTATCTCTTTGGGCAGCCTGAACTCGGGTATGCCGTACATCAGCACGCCGCCGGCGACATGCAAGGCTTCGAAGATAGTCACTTTGTGACCGAGCTTGGCTAAATCGGCCGCCGCGGTCAATCCCGCCGGCCCCGAACCGACGACTGCCACCCGTTTGCCGGTCGATTTAGGCATTTGCACCTTCGCTCCCGGTGGTTTGTTGGCTCGTTCCCAGTCGGCCAGATAGCGCTCCAGCCGGCCGATGGCCACCGGAGCCTTCCTGGCCGCCAGCGTGCAGACCTTCTCACACTGGCTTTCCTGGGGGCA
>JACPPR010000085.1 GCA_016190895.1 Chloroflexota bacterium
CTCGGTAGCTGTCGTAATGGGTGGCACCGCTGTCAGCGCCGAAACCTGGAGGGTAGTCAAGGTGCTGGAGGAAATTGGTAAGTGGTAGAGGACCAATCTCCATTCCGTGCTTGACACGGAATCCAGAAAAATAAGCCCTTGCTCTTAGCGTAGGTATTCTGGATACCGACTTTCGTCGGTATGGTAACATCGTAAAACGGCATTAAGAACACTTATCGCTTTTATTAAGAAACTAAATAAATAGGAGGGAATACTATGAAATGGGTTACTCGTTCACACATCCATGTTGACCGCGTCGCCTGCCCCTGGCTGATAACAAGGTTTATTGACAACCAGGCAGAGTTCCTCTTCGCGCCGCCGTCTGAAGTGATGAATGTCGCCAAGCGCGAAGGAGCGATTCCTTTTGACGTCGGGGGACAGGCGGAACTGGACCATCACGAAGGCAGGTGCTCGTTTGAGTCGATTATCAAGAAGTATGACTTAAAGGACAAAGCCCTGCTACGCCTGGCGGAAATTGTCCACGCCGCCGATGTCGCCCAGGATATCGATAAGGACCCACTGGGGCGAGGACTGGAAGCCATTGCCGTCGGTTACGGCTTGCGCCATCCCGATGACGAAGAAAATCTGGACTACCAGTTTGAGGTATATGACTCTCTCTACGCCTGGTGCCGTCTTCAGGTAGCCAAGGGCTAAGATTGCTAAGCTGGATTAACCGCGATGGGCAATTTCAGCCAGCGTGCCGATTATCGGCTGCGCCGTGCTTAAAATCGCTTATGACCTGTCCCTCTATTTTATGTTCCGAAAGGTTAAGGCGCCACACGAGAGGGTTGCAGGTGACTGAGACACCTGTGTTTCATTAGTAAGTAGTTAGTAGATTGAAGCTACAGACTACTGTCAGACATGATATAATGCTCATAACAAAAAGAGTGATGGGGGAGACTTATGACCAATAATACTAGCTCCAGATCCTTTGAACAAGGTCCCTATTTATCAGCGGCTTTGCTCTGCGAAAAAGTGCTCATTGAAAAAGATGAGGTAAAATCAGCCATACGCATTATTGACAGAGTCAATCGTTCGGTTGTTGGCCCTAATCCCCCTATTGAGATGGAACCGTTTGAATATGAGTTAACCCTATTACTGAAATTCAAATCTGGGAGAGCTCGAGGTGTTCATTCCGTAAGAATACAGCCAGTAAAGCCATCCGGAGAATTAATGCCAGCAACTACCAATAATGTATTATTTGAAGGCGAAGAAGACCGAGGGGTAGACATTGTAGGGAACATGCGATTCAAATTTGAAGAAACTGGCATCTATTGGATACACATATACCTAAATGAGACGCGTATGACTCAGATTCCTCTGAGAGTAACCTATGTCCCTCAAGTTAGAGCTGGCTCAAGGGGGTAATTCTCTACAGGAGTAGCATCCGCGAATATCAGAAAGTCTGACGTGGAAGACGATGATACCGGTATTGTTGTCACACTGGTTAGTGATGGATCAGAGATGGACTTTATTAAGGAATATACTTCATCCAGTGACCTGTATCCCTCTTGGGCTTCATGTACATACAACTCAAGAGTGGAGAGAAACTCTTGTTCGTCGGGTAAGTCTCCCAATGTTGGTTTCTGCCGTAATTCCGATAACCACAAGTATAAATCGCTATCCAAATCACCTATCGACCTTCTACCAGAAGCAAAATCCCTTAGTGCTTGGATGATTTCTTGCCTTATCATATAACCCCCTCTATGACTATCGGGTGATTACCACAGATGTAATTATAGGCGACTAATGAAAGAATATCAAGAATGCACATCTGCGGAGCTCCAGTCGAAGCTTGAACAACGGAACTACTGGTCTCGTTTACATTCAAACAAGCTTCTTACGAGACTTCAAGCAGAGAAACCCGCTAGAATAATTCAAGACGGTAAGAGCCAAATAATATCATACTATGATGAGCATTTAACTTACCTGTGCACTATTCACCGCATCGTGACGAGAGATGGCAAAGTCATACATGAAGATGTGAAAGATGCTAACATAGACGGGATAAGTTACCGAGCCACAATAGGACGCTCGACTAGATAAGGAGCGGCTAAGTCTACTTCCTCCCCACCCCGATAATCTCGCTTAAATCCTCTATCCCCTCTTTCAGCATAAACTTTTCGATGCCCTCTAAAACATCGAGCGGAGCGCGGGGATTGGAGAAGCCGGCTGTGCCCACCTCGATGGCGCTGGCGCCGGCCATAATGAACTCGATGGCATCGCTGGCGGTAGCAATGCCGCCACAGCCGATGACCGGGAGCTTCACGGCACCCGCCACCTGATAGACCATATAGAGAGCCACGGGCTTGATGGCTGGCCCTGATAAGCCCCCGCTAATGTTGCCTAACACCGGTCTCCGCTTCGCGATATCCACCGCCATCCCCTTCAGAGTATTGATGACGGTCAGGGCATCGGCGCCCGCTCCTGCCACAGCGCAAGCCACTTTAACGATATCCGAAGTATTCGGGGTCAGTTTCACCAGCACCGGCAGGGTGGTGGCTTTCCTGACGGCTCTAGTTACCTCGGCAGCCAGAGCCGGGTCAGTGCCGAACTCGGCGCCGCCAGCTTTGACATTGGGACAACTGATATTCACTTCAATGCCGCTGACACCGGATACTCCATCTAGCTGCTCCGCCAGCCGGGCGTAATCTTCGACCTTCTCACCCGCGATATTGACGATTACAGGCAGCCGCCAGCCTGCCCAGACTGGCGCCTTATCTCTAATCAGAGCCTTCACGCCGATGTTCTCCAGCCCGATTGAATTGAGCATACCGGAAGCCGTCTCAACTATTCTCGGCTGGGGGTTGCCCGCCCGCGGTTCAAGGGTAGTCCCCTTGCAAACCAGCGCGCCCAGCCTCTGAACATCAAAGAAGTGACCCTCCTCAGTACCGTAGCCGCAGGTGCCTGAGGCAGTCATTACGGGGTTCGCCAGAACCAGCCCTCGCTTGTTATCGGGAGCTAAATTTACTGAAAGTTCCACGCTGCTCCTTCCCGCTAAAGATTATAGGCTACCTGCGCTGCCGCCGCAACCGTGAGTCAATTTACAACACGTCCAAGCGCCATATGCTGAAAGCGAAACGGCTCGATAGGTAATACTACGTATTCACAGGAAGAGACAACCGTCCGTACAATGGTAATTGAAAAGGTTTTTCAGTAAGCTCCTCCTTGACATCGTAAGTAACCTTCGTCATAATTGAACAATTGAAAAAAGGTTTCAATTAGCAATGAGAAGCGACGAGATTATCCGCCGGCTACGCCGTTCGGGTTACAAAGTGACGCCTCAGCGAGTTAGTATCATCAAGACCCTGCTGGGAAGCAGGGAAGCCCTGACCCCGGCGGCCTTATTCCAAAAGGTGCGCTTGGTAGACCCAACCGTGGGAGAGGTTACCGTCTACCGGACACTGAACATTCTTTCTGAACTGGGCCTGGTGTGTGTGGTGTCCACGGCCGAAAATGTTAATGGTTACATCGTGCGGCCCGGCGGACATCACGACCACTTGATATGTTCGGAGTGCGGTAAAGTGGTGGACTTCCGGAACTGCAACGTATCCGAATTGGAAAAGCGGCTGGCTTCCGAGACGGGTTTTGTCATCAAAGAACACCGGCTTGACCTGTACGGGCTGTGTCCGCAGTGTGCTTGAGAATACTGATGACAGACGTTTTGGTCTGTCATTTTGGAGGTTGTGGCAGAGAGGACTACCAATTATGACAAAAGCAGTAAAAATTTTGCTTCTGGCGCCACTTCTTGCGGCTATGCTTTTAGCCGGCTGCCGCGCGAGCGAGCCAAGCCAGGGTGGTGTACGCGTCGTGGGCAGCTTCTATCCACTCTACGAGGCCGCCCGTCAGGTCGGGGGCGAGAAGGCCTCGGTGCAGAGCCTGGTGCCTTCCGGCACCGAACCTCACGACTTCGAGCCGACTCCCCGGGATACGGCGACGCTGCTCAACGCCCGGATAGTCGTCTATAACGGCGCGGGCTTGGAGCCTTGGCTGGACCGTCTCCGGTCGCAGTTAGAGCAAAGGAATATCGTCATTGTGGAGGCCGCTAAAGGCATCGACCTCCTCCAAATGTCTGACGAGGAAGACCCAGCCAGGCAGGTCAGTGACCCCCATATCTGGCTCGACCCGGTCCTGATGCAGAAAATCGTGACGGCCGTAAGAGACGCCTACATCCAGGCGGACCCGGCCGGGCAGGCAGTCTATGAAGCTAACGCGGCGGCATACAATGCCAAGCTCGAAGCTCTGGACCAGAAATACGAGCGGGAGTTACAGGGATATACCAAGCGTGCCTTCGTCACCTCCCACGTCGCTTTCTCTTATCTGGCGAAGCGGTATGACCTTGAACAGGTCGCCATCGCCGGAATAAGCCCTATCCAGGAGCCTTCTCCCCAGCAACTGGCTGAGATAACCAAGCTGGCGCGGGAACGCGGCATCAAGGTCATCTTCTTCGAGACCCTGGTCAGCCCGCAGCTAGCGCAGACCATAGCCCGCGAGGTGGGCGCCGAAACCGAGGTGCTCAATCCCCTGGAAGGGTTGACCCAGCAAGAAATACGTGCGGGCAAGGACTACATCGCCACAATGGAAGAGAACCTGGCAAACCTGAAAAAAGCGTTCGAGGCAAGCAAATGATAGAACGTTCGGCTCCAATGGCTCTGTCGCCAAAGGCGGCGGATGGCCCCCCGTTCAGAGTCGAGGGTGTCTCCTTTCGCTACGGAGGCTCGCCCATCATACAGAATGTCAGCTTCGTCGTAGACTGGGGCGACTTCGTGGGCATTATCGGCCCGAACGGCAGCGGAAAGTCTACCCTCTTGAAGCTGCTTCTGGGTCTGCTCAAGCCGACCGAAGGCGCCATCGAAATCTGCGGGACGCCGCTCAGAGAGTTCAGAGAATGGCGCCGCATAGGCTACGTATCACAACGGGTTACTCACTTCGACCCCGGCTTCCCGGCCACGGTCTGGGAGGTGGTGAGCCAGGGGCGTACCGCCCGGGCCGGCTTGTTCCGCCGGTTGAGTCAGCACGACCGCAATCTCATCAGCAGCGCACTGGAGGAGGTGGGCATGCTCGAAATGAAGCAGCGGCTGGTGGGCACTCTTTCCGGCGGGCAGCAGCAGCGCGTTTTCATTGCCCGGGCGCTGGCCCAGGAGCCGGATATTCTAGTGCTGGACGAGCCTACTATCGGCGTCGACCCGGAAGCTCACCAGCAGTTCTTTCATATCATGCGCAAGCTGCACCACGACAAAGGACTGACGATTCTCATTGTATCTCATGAAGTAGATGTCATGATGGAGGAGGTCACCAAGCTGGTGTGCCTGAACCGCTCTCTCCTCTTTTCCGGCACGCCCGAGCAGTGCCTGAAAGACAACTGTCTTATCGACCTGTACGGCGAAGGCTTTCACCGCGTGACGCATGCTCATCCCTGGACGGAGGCCAAGCCAGATGCCTGAGGTTTTCCAGTATTCATTCATGTTGCGGGCGCTGGTGGCAGGGCTGGTAGTAGGCCTGGTTGCTCCTCTCATCGGGACTTTTCTGGTCCTGCGCCGCTTTGCCTTCTTTGCCGATACCCTGGCGCACACGGCCCTGCTGGGCGTAGCCCTGGGGGTACTGATGAACGTCCTGCCCTCTCTGGCTGCCCTGGTAGTCTGCACCCTGGCTGCCATAGCTGTGGAACAGCTACGGGTCCGTCGCCGTCTTCCCTCGGACGCCATGCTGGCGCTCTTTCTTTCAGGAAGCCTGGCGCTGGCCCTGGTCGTCATCAGTATCGCCAGGGGATTCAATGTGAATATCCTCAGCTATCTCTTCGGCAGTATCACCACAGTCCAGGACGCCGACCTCTGGGTAACCTTAGTGCTGGGTGGGCTTGCCCTGCTCCTGGTATTGGCGCTGAACAAGGAACTGCTTTATATTTCCTTTGATGAAGAGTCGGCCCGGGTGAGCGGGCTGCCGGTCAGCAGCATCAACCTGATAACAGTGGTCATCGCCGCAGCTACGGTGGCGCTTGCTATGAAAATCGTCGGGACGCTCCTGGTCGGCGCTCTGATGGTGATACCTGTTCTGGCTGCCTTCCAGGTAGCCCGGAGTTTCAAAAGCGCCATGGTATTGGCGGTGACTTTTTCTCTGGTCTCGGTCGTAGCCGGACTCGTGTCCAGCTTTTATCTGAATATTGTCGCGGGTGGGGCAATCGTCCTGGTGGCGCTGCTCATCTTCGGCGGCAGCTTCGCCTTTCACCGCCGGTAACCAGGCTCGCCTGCATGTAATGGTCGCTCGGAGGTCGTGAATTGACCACAGCGATTCTGTATCAAGAAGGACTGAAGGAATATGATTTCGGCCCGGGACACGCTTTCCGGGGCGACCGCTATGAGACGTTTGCCCGGTTCCTGAAAGATAAACTGCCCACAGACGACGAGTATCGCATCCTCAAAGCCGACCCGGCCACCGATGATGACCTGCTTCTTATCTGCCAGAAAGATTACATCGAATTCACCAGGGAATTCTACCGGGCCGCCAACCTTGGGCTTCCTCACCCTGACCGATTCTCTTTTTACCACAGTGAGGATAACCGGCCCTCCGGCAGGCCCGGCAAACTGGAAGAGGCAGCCAGGCTGATTATCGGGCAGGCCAAGTTGGCCGGCCAGCTAGTCCAGTCCGGCGCCTCCAAAAAGGTCGTCTCCATCGGCGGCGGCCTTCATCACGCCAAGCCCGGGTATGGTGAAGGGTTCTGCCTCTACAATGACGTCGCTTTTTGCGCTTTGTACCTGATGCGGGAGTATAAACTGGAGCGCATCCTGATTCTGGATACGGATGCCCACGCCGGCAACGGCACCTCTGAATATTTCTACGGCGACCCTAGAGTACTCTTCATCGACCTGCATCAGAACCCGGCGACCATCTACCCCGGCACCGGTTTCGCCAACCAGGTCGGCGAGGGTAAGGGTAAAGGCTTTACCATCAATGTGCCTCTGCCGGTCGATGCCGGTTATGATTCCTACCGCATAGTCTTCGAGACTATCGTGGAGCCGGTAACCCGGGAGTTCCAGCCTCAAATCATCATCCGTAACGGCGGCTCCGACCCTCACTTCAGCGACGGACTGACCAACCTGGGGCTGACGGTGGCGGGCTTCAGGATGATTGGCGAGAGAGTCCGGGAAATGGCGAAGTCCTGCGATGATAAGGTTATCGACCTGATTGCCTCAGGCTATAACAAAGAAGCGCTGCCGCATGCCTGGCTGGCCCTCATCGCCGGACTGACCGGCAATCCAATGCAGATAGATGAGCCTTCGTCCGTCCCGGAACAGTTCAGCGCCGACCGCGCTCTTGCCGAGACCAGGCAGGTCATCGCAGAGGTCAAAAGAAATCTCAAAGATTACTGGGTATGTTTACGGTAGTCCGCCGGAACGGGCCAAAACGAAACGTTGCCCACCCTACAAATATCCTCTCCCCTTGCGGCAGGCCGCCGGTGTCATTCTGGAGTCCCGATTATCGGGACGACTGAAGAATCTCAGAGCTTGCCCTGAGCGAAGCGAATGGGGTGGGGTTGTAACGAATTATACACTCACCCACCCTGAACCCCTTCGCTCGCTCCAAAGTGACACTAAGAAGTTATCTATCCCATAACAATGGTTGATTACCCACTGTTGGTATGATAATATGTAATACCAAGGGAGGGGTTAGTATGGGTAAAGAAAAGATAGCCATTACATTAGACGAGAAGTACATCGGCGAATTGGATAGGCTGGTCGATAAGCGTGTTTTTCAAAGCCGCAGTCAGGCTATCCAGGAAGCCGTCAGCGAAAAACTACTACGCATGAAACGGACCCGTCTGGCGGAAGAATGCGCCAAACTGGAACCGACATTTGAAAGAGAACTGGCCGAAGATGGATTCGCAGAGGATATGAAAGAATGGCCGGAGTATTAAGAGGCGAGATTCGGTGGGCTGACTTGAATCCCACGAGAGGTCAGGAGCAGTCCGGCGTGCGTCCGGTGTTGATTCTCAGTCATGATGTCTTTAATGAACGTTCGGGCACTGTCATAGCCGTTGCTATCACCAGCCAACCACAAAAGGCCGGTTTCCCCCTGACTCTGGAGCTAAAAACGGGAGATTTGCCAAGACGCTCGTGGGTTAAAATCAGTCAAATTCGTACCCTTTCAACGGAGAGAATGGGGCAGCCCATAGGTAAACTATCGCCGGAGGAATTGGCGCAAGTCATCGAAGGGTTGAATGAGATAATAGCCTGAATGGCGGAACAGTCCCCGAACTCTTGTTTGAGAGAAGGGGCTTGTTCCAACGGTCCAGCAACTCCTGACAGCATATCACACTTGAAGAAGGTTGTTTGAATTGTTGACGATTGACAAAGATAAGGCACACATCTAAAGTGTCGATAAGCCGGAAATGAGAGTCGTGCTTGTATTAATTGGGCTAATGAGCAATTTGAACTCGCTCTAAACATATAAAGAATCGATGTCTATGAAAAAATTGCTTTTAACATCAACGGGATTGGACAATAAGGC
>JACPPR010000083.1 GCA_016190895.1 Chloroflexota bacterium
CAAAGCAGAGTAGTTATAGCTGGAGATAGGCAGCCGATTGTCATTGACCAACTCCCTCTCGCGCATGAGTTCTCTGGCTATCTCCCCTTCCGTAGCCGCGGTCAGCTTGGGCAGCGCAACCCGATGGTAGGAGATAGAGAATGCCTTTGGATTCTGGCGATAGGCTTTGAGCAATGCAAAGAAGCGCGTCTTGCCAATGCCCAGTATCTCCTCGATACCAGCTCGATCAATCCTCCCCCGTCCATATCCCTCCAACAACGCTCTAATCTGCTCGACAGTGAATCGCCTGTGTATCTGGTCCATCTATCCATCCGTGTTGTCGTTCCAAAGGAATCATGGCCAGTTCACTTTTCAAGTGTAAATGAGCCTGTCCCACAAAGGTTCTCTTTGGGAATTCATGGCGTTACTCCATGTAGCGCGGGTCTCATCCCTCTGGCTTAATCAGTTGGTTTGGTGTCTTGCTAAGATCTGGAATCCTCCGCCTTACTTCAGTTCCAGCGAGCCGTGGTGCAACCGCAAGGCGACTGACCGCTCCGCCATAACTTCAATAGGTTGTGCGTCATAGCTACCAGGTACGCCTCGCTGGTGGCAGCTTCGAACCCTCGTCTCATAAACCGTCGAAATCCTTGTCCTTCCTTTATTTGCCCGTACACTGGCTCCACCAGGATACCTCTCATCCGGTAGAGGGAACGCCCGCGCTTCGTCAGTAACTTCCTTTCCATCCTATCCCGGGAACTGAGCCCTTGGGGTATGCGTCCACGAGGACACCCTCGCTCCCGTAATAGCTTCTTTTGCTTCCAATCTTTGGTAGTGGCTATGAGGAGTTCCGGCCCTGCCGGTTTATTGCACGTGGTCACGTTAGCCTCGCTCCAGTAACCCGCATCAGCCAGAGCCGTTCGGGGACGCTCTTCTATTCCCACCACCTCCAGGGTACGCTCCATAGTGTCCAGCATCGGCTTCAATTGCTGTACATCGTTAGCTTCCTGGGTCACTCCCACTGCTACCACGATCTGGTCCTGGCTCACTACCGCCTGGACATTATACCCCTGCACATAGCTCTGACGTGTCTTCATGATCCGACTATCCGGATCCGTGGTGTTCGCCTTGGCCGCCTCAACTGGGACCGGTACCACTTCTTTGGGCTTTCTGCCCCGCTTCTTTTTCCCTGTGGCTGCCTCCTCCACTTGTCGCTGTTCCTGGCGTTGCTGGGCTACCTTCGCGGTCTCCTCGGCTTCTTGCTCTAAACGGATTTTGGCCTCTTGAAGCCGCTTCAACCGCTCTGCACGCCGTCCCAAACCTTCAGGTAATTCGTCTCCCCGACGCTCCGGACCAAAGAGCGCATCCTCTTCCGTATCTATTTCTTTAGCTTCGGCCAGCATCTTACGAACCTCTTCCTCAAGAGCTTCGTAACTACGGTTGGTCGCCAGCGAGGCATTGGCGGCAACTTTGCTCCCGTCCAGCGCCACTACCCCCAGCTTCACCAGGCCCGCCTTGCGGCACATCCGTAGCACTTGAACGAAAAGCCGCTCCAGAATTCTTTCATGCTCCGCCCGAAAACGACAGATGGTACGAAAATCGGGCTGTCGGTTGGCCGCCACGACACGGAAGCCTATGTCTCGCTCCAGTGCCCTGGCAATGCGACGAGAACTACGAATCCCCTGGCAATAGGCGTAAAGCAACACCCCCACCATCATGGCCGGATCGTAAGCCGCCGCCCCCCATCCATCCTTCCGATAGACAACGTAGAAATCCATCAGGTCCATCTGCTCAACGGCATCCAGAACAAACCATGCCAAGTCACCTTCAGCTAGCCACTCCTTAAGCGTTGGCGGCATCAGGTAGCCCTGCTCTCGGTCGCACGCTAGTAGATTGTAGGCCATAACATCAACCCCCAAGTCTATGCTTGGCCACATTCTACTCCATATCACCAGCCACTCCCAAGGGGTTTATGGGACAGGCTCGTTTATTCCTTAAATTGGGGCACTTTCATATTACTGGTAAACGTATTCATCTGGAAGGATGTACGTTCATTACCGATGGTCCAGCACAAACTGTGCGCTCTGTTGTCGATATAGTTGCCCATCAGCCACAGCCATAGATAGATAGTGCGGTGCCCAGTATCTCCTCGTTTGCCATCTCGTTCTTGCCAGGGATGGTATAATGCTGCCGGCACCAACTCCGTGAACAGGAGGGCCACTATGTCACCACCGCGGTTGCTCCCCGGTAGCGCCATGGACGAACTGGTGAAGGCTTCTCGGCTGAAGAGGGTGGATG
>JACPPR010000084.1 GCA_016190895.1 Chloroflexota bacterium
GCCATTGCTTGCCCTCCCTTGCGTAGTCGTCCTTCAGTGGCAGAGCTTTCTGAATGGCAGAGGAGCTGAGCGTAACGCTTTCCCCTAAGGGAACTCCTCTGTTGAGGCGATTGTAGTGATGCAGGACAGGGGAGTCAAGGAGAGCGTCTTGCATATTTCCAAGGCTGCTATACTTGCGCCGACTTATTTGATTTGTGGAAGGTCTTATGCCAGAAGATGCGAAGACGATTGAAGAGCTTATTGGAGTTCTTGTGCAACTCATTCCTGCTGGCATCAACGGTATGATTGAGCGCATTGTCGCGGCGCACCCTGAGTTTGTAGACCCTACCATTGAAATGGTAGAGGGGACGCCACAGCCGATATATAAGGCGAAATTCGGCAACATAGCCGTCATTACGATACAGGAATTCCTCTCCTTCGCCTTTGATAGGCCAGACCTCAGCCATTTTTTCGTTGAGCAGACGAATGAGTAGGCTGGCATTCGTCTCAAATACCATATTCACCTCCCGATAGTGTAGGTATCTCTAGGGAACTGGTGGTGTTCTTTCGTCATTTTGCCTTGACTTTCGTAGCTATGCCAGATATAATCACAGCTAACAAAAAGATGGAGCCGCAGACGTTAGCAGCGCCTACGGCCCCTAACCAACGGAAAGGTCGTATCTTCCCGTGGTCTACACAGATGTTACTCCTCTCGACGCAACGGTTCAAGAACCGCCCATCGTTCAAGAGCTTCAAAGGCTCTTTGGCAACCTCGAAGATGCTCCCCTTCTCGAAGCTCTCATAGGCCCTACCCGCCGTGGCCCCAAAGGGCATCCTGTCTACACGCTCTGGCGCTGCTTCGTTGCCAAGTACGTTCTGGGCCTTGCCTCCACGGCTGCGCTGATTCGGGAACTTCACAACAACCCCTTCATTGCAGAGGCGTGTGGTATCTCTTCCCCAGATGCAATCCCTCACGAAAGCACCTTCTCTCGCTTCTTTGCTCGGCTCTCCAAGTACAACACCGCCGCAAAGGTCAAGGATGTATCCCGTGCTCTTGTGAGGCGCTTCTATGAGGACAAGCCTGGGTTTGGGAAGCGGGTCGCCATCGACAGCACCACCTTGAAGGGATGGGTCAATGGTGGGAAGTCTGCCCCTTCGGACAAGCAGGCTAAATGGTCGGTCAAGAAGAACACGCATGGGAAAGAGGAATTCATATTGGGCTACAAGCTGCATCTTATGGTAGATTGCGAATACGAATTGGCCATCGCTGCAAACGTCTCGCCCGGCAACACCCATGATGTAGCCCGTGCCTCCAACGTTCTGCGAGAGGCCCGCTTCGGGACGAAGGGCAGCTTTCAACCTGCATACGTCATGGCAGACAAAGGATACTCCTCCAGAGAGCTTCGTACTCTCATCGCCCGCCAATACGGTGCCACGCCTGTCATAGACATCCCCGCCTCTCACAAGAGGGCGCTCGCCACCTACGGGGAGCAAACAACGCTTCCTGGGTACATGGCCCTGAAGAAGCAACGCACGGCGGTAGAGCGGGTGTTCTCCCGCTTGAAGGGCCAATGCTCTCTGAATCGGATTACGGTACGAGGTCTGCGAAAGGTTACGGTGCATTGCTACCTCTCGCTGCTTTCCATGCAGGTGTCAGCGATTGCGGGAAGATGTGCT
This sequence comes from Chloroflexota bacterium, assembly GCA_016190895.1. Classification (GTDB taxonomy): domain Bacteria; phylum Chloroflexota; class Dehalococcoidia; order Dehalococcoidales; family UBA2162; genus JACPPR01. The sequence continues at coordinate 1,657 of JACPPR010000084.1, forward strand.
TCAGCACATTCTTCGTTACCTCGAAAGTCAGCAGAGCCTTTGTTTGGTCAACCTCTCTTAGTTCCTTGTGGTGCGCCCCAGTAACCCGGAAGTAGTTCGCTGCCTGAGTCGTCTTCAACAGGTCTTCAGTGATTAAACCCTTGGCAGCGGCTTCCTTCAGCATCGCTCCGAGCATCCCGTCCTTGACCTGCTTGGCTAGTAGTGCTCCATGCATGGCACGTCCGCACATCACGACACATGACTTCCGGGCATTTATCGAAAAGACTGCTGCCGCCTCCAGAACGTCCTCTAAGATCGGGACGGGGATGTCGTATGACTCCAAATCCATAACTAGAGCAGCCCAATTCGTTCCGCCGAGGGCACTTTCCAGTTCTCCAGCCCTGATGACTACGTTGGTATGCGCCTTGCATTTCGGGCACGGCACAGGACCGCGATAGTTCTGATACGTGTCCCGATCTAGTTGAATTACTTCTGCACATCCGAGACAGTTGACGTTAGGCACGTAGCTCCTCCGTTCAGAAGATGATGTCATTTTACGCCTCCTTTGCACTGATGGGGGAAATACGCAAGACGCTCAAGGACTTTGTTATGTCCCAACGCTATTGCCCCGGGGAGTACAATATCTGACCAGTATGAGTGCGCCAGCACGTTCCGGCGGGGCAGGCGGCGGGCGGCTGCAACCCTTTGTGGCCCTTGAGAACCCTGCCTTCCGCAA
>JACPPR010000088.1 GCA_016190895.1 Chloroflexota bacterium
GCCATTTCGGTATTGACAACGCTGCTCTTGTCAATTGAGCGTATCAGGGACATCATAGATTCCAGGTCGCTGGCGTACTGGTAGCCGCAGCCGGCGAAAAATATCGTCTCTGCCGTCTTGGGCAGATTGAGACCCTTAGCCCACTTGGCTCCTTCAGATTTGGAAGCGCCCAGAATATTGTGTTTGGAAATAATGTTGTCCGCCAGGTAAGTCAAGCCCGGCGGTATCAGTTCTTTATCAGCCATCTTTTATCCTACTCATATCATAGCATAGAAGGTAGGTGGATTTCTCTCGGAACCTCCCACTTTGAAAAAGGGGATTAGGGGGATTTAAAATCCCTCTCACTCTCCCTTTTCGAAAGGGAGAGGTTCTGCACTTTTCTTTCAGCGAGGTATTCAAGTAGTAAGATTGGTTAAGCAAATTCGGGCGGTTCAGCCGTAGGGTGGGTGCAGCGAAGCGAAACCCACCACGTATCATTTGGCTCTCATTCCAAACTCATCTCGCTAATATCTTTTGGCACTGATCCTCCCCAATCCCGCTCATACCAGTCTTTCTCAACAAACTCACCAAACGTGCTGTGCCTCCAATCCGAAGGCACACTTACCAAACCGTGTTTTACCGGATTGTAATGAATGTAATCACAGTGCCTGTTAAAATCGTCTTGGTCACGAATCATGTGTTCCCAGAATCTTCTCTGCCAGACGCCCCTCTCCCCTTTCCTCAACATAGACTGGGAAATCTCACCTTCAGTGGAACCTTCAAAATTCCTGCTGAAGGTAGCTTTTATTTTCTTCCACCTGATAGAGAAATCGGAGTCATTTTCAGGGAGAGACCAGATTGTGTGCAGATGGTCTGGCAGAATCACCAAGGCATCTGTGTTGAACGGATGGATAGCCCTTATTCTTTGGAAACACATATCCAGCAAGTCTATTGCCGATTCTTGCTGAAATATAGGCAGCCTTTCATAAGTCACAACGGTAAAGAAGAAAACCCCACCCTTCATATAAGCCCTGCGATATTCTGGCATACGCGAACCTCTATGGTGGGTTTCGCTACGCTCCAGCCACCCTACGGCCACTGCTGCGATATTCTGGCATACGCGAACCTCTATGGTGGGTTTCGCTACGCTCCACCCACCCTACGGCCACTACGGCCGCGTTTCTTCCTCGATTTAATATAATCTTCGAGCGAGATAGTACCTTCGGTATCTGCCATAGCTTCCTCAGCAATACGGCCATCGATTTCATCCTCGAGCTTCTCAGTGATAGCTTCTGTAAGCCACTCTTTCATTGTGATGCCACGCAATGCCGCGGCGGCTTTGACATGGTTCCGGAGCTTTGGGTCTAAATCAAGAAAATACCTTGACCGGTTGGGCGATTTCTTGGCTGTTGTTGTCATGCTTCTGCCTCCTAATAATGGCTATATACATAACCTTTATAGCCCATATAGCCACTAATGTCAATAGCCGAGTGCCTCATAATGTGAATGCTTGCCGACGAAAGTCGGTATCCCTACGACTGTTTCCACCTTCCTAACAGTCAAGCGTTTTCACCAGGATAAGCACTATCCACCCTATAATGACCAAGATAGGCGTATATGTAACACAAACCCTGCGTGCAGACGTAAATGACTTAAACCAACTCCACCATTTGCCGTCGCTCCATCCAAATATGATAAGGAACCAACCATGCTTAGTTCCCATCAACTCTTCCCTTTTGAAGCAGCCATAATAATAGTCTTTAAACTCGTTCATGCTCGCATCTTTATACAACCCATATAAGAGTGCCCCCCATCTATCTACCCCTTTCCCCCTCTGATAAAAAACATGCATGAACCAAATTGCGACTAGGATTGCTAAAATGGTAATTACTACTAACCAAGACAGCGATAATGCTAAGCCAAAGACGAGCGCAAAAAACATCGCTTCAATTGCTATGAAAATAGTTACATACGTATGTAGTAAGCTGTCTTCTTGAGCTTCACCTGACTGGCATATCTGTAATTTTTCAGCCCAACTGAGTTTCTGCCACTCACTAATTTCGTTCTTGCTTGTCATTAAATACTCCCCTATATCTCCGGTTTCCTCCTCCCCACCCACCCCGCCGCCTGTTCGTAGGCGTGGGCGATTTTGAGGATGGTTTCTTCGGCGAAGGGTTTGGCGATGAGCTGCATACCGACGGGTAGGTTATTAACAAAGCCAGCGGGGATGGACATCGCGGGCACGCCGGCGATGTTGATGGGCAGGGTGCAGACATCGGAGAGGTACATCGAGACCGGGTCGGCGGCCTTTTCGCCGATTTTGAAGGGAAGGGTGGGGGAGGTGGGGGTGACCAGGGCATCAAACTTTTCAAAGACAGCATCGAACTCCCGCCGGATGAGGGTGCGCACCTTCTGGGCTTTGACATAGTAGGCATCATAGTAGCCGGCGGAGAGGGCGTAGGTGCCGAGCATAATGCGCCGCTTGACCTCGGGGCCGAAGCCGAACTGGCGGGTCTTTTCCATATTCTCCCACATAGTGCTCCCCTGCTGGTAAGAGAAGCCGTATTTCACCCCGTCATAGCGGGCAAGATTAGCCGAAGCCTCCGAAGGGGCTATGATGTAATACACAGCGAGGGCGTATTTGGTGGAAGGCAGGGAGACCTCTTCCAGCTTCGCCCCCAGCCCCTCCAGCGTCTTGATGGCGGCGTTTATGGCGCTTGACACCTCCGGCTGCATTCCGGTCACAAAATACTCTTTCGGCACACCGAGCCGCAGGCCTTTGATATCGCCGGTCAGGCATTTGGTGTAATCGGGAACGGATTGGGGCGCCGAGGTGGAATCTCTGCTATCATAACCGGCGATGGCATTCATCACCAGGGCGCAATCGGTCACATCGCGGGTGAGCGGGCCAATCTGGTCGAGAGAGCTAGCGAAGGCAACCAGCCCGTAGCGGCTGACCCTTCCGTAGGTAGGCTTTAAGCCGCTTACGCTGCAAAAACCCGCCGGTTGGCGGATGCTGCCGCCCGTATCCGAGCCGAGCGCGTAAAGAGCCTCACCGGCCGCCACGGCCGCCGCCGACCCCCCGCTGCTGCCCCCCGGCACGCGGGACAAATCCCAGGGGTTGTGGGTGGTGAACAGGGCTGAGTTCTCCGTGGACGAACCCATAGCGAACTCGTCCATATTGGCTTTGCCCACCATCACCATACCGTTTTCGTTCAGCTTTTCGATGACGGTGGCATCGTATGGCGGCACGAAGTTCTCCAACATTTTAGAAGAGCAGGTGGTCTTGACGCCTCTGGTGCACATATTGTCCTTGATGAGGGCGGGGATGCCGGTGAGGGGACTTGCCTTACCAGCCGCCAGTAGCTTATCGGCCTGCTCAGCTTGCTTCAGAGCTAGTTCTTCAGTCACGGTGACAATAGCTTTCACCTGCGGCTCCACCTGCCTGATACGCTCCAGACAGGCTTTAGTTAGTTCGACTGAAGATAGCTGCTTCGTCTTGAGTAGCTCGTGTGCTTCATGGATGGTCAACTTATTCGGATTACTTACCACATTTGTCCCCTTTTGAAAATCCAAATCTCAAAGCCAGAATCCCCCCAACCCCCCTTACTAAGGGGGGCGAGGGGGGATTTTTCGTTTTGGATTTGGTCATTTAGCATTCGCGTTTCTATTCTGCTTCCTCAGCCTCTCCCCTCACTGCCTCCAAGCCCTCTTTTAGTAAGAACGGGATAAGCACCAGGGCAGCTACCGGGTCGGCCCACCACCAGCTCCACAAGACGTTGGCACCCAGCCCCACCAGCACCGTCAGGTCCTGGAGGTCGCAGACCAGGCTCTCGATGGCCTCGCCCCGAAGAGCAGGAGAGCCGAGCTTTTTTGACAAATGCATCTTTGGGAAATAGATGGCCGTCATAACCACGGCGCTGGCGATTACCAATAGGATACCCAGCGGGCTTTCCCTGGGTTCGGCGAACCAGCCAAGTAGCGTGCCGATTGATTGCACAGCGATATATGCTGAGAGCAGAAAGAAGGTTATGCCCACAAGCTTCTGCGCCTTCTTTTCGGCTGCTTCTTCGTGTTCACGCTCCCGCCATTCCCGGCTCAGGTGCCAGATGAGCACGCCTCCGGCAAAAAGCTCGATGACGCTGTCCAGCCCGAAAGCTATCAGGGCAACGCTGTCAGCCCTGGCTCCCGACCATAGCGCCACGCCAGCTTCCCCAATATTCCAGATTTCACCTATCCAGACCAGCAGCAACGCCCACTTACGGAGGCTCCGACGCTCGATACCATTGGTGCTGCTTACTGCCATAACTACTCTTCTAAGACTGCCCGCACCTTGAAAAAGTCAGCCTCTTTCTGCGGGGCGTTGGACAAAACATCATCAAGAGGCAGGGAAGGAGCTATCACGTCATCGCTGACCACATTTCGGAGGTCGATGGACTGGGCGGTGGGCGGGACATTGGTCGTATCCACCTGCTTGAGCACTTCGAAGTTCTCCAGGATATTGGAAAGTTGCTCGCTGAGCCTGTCCACCTCCTCATCGGTCAGACCTACTCTGGCAAGCAGGGCGATATGCAGTACTTCCTTGCGGCTTATTTTCATAGCGCACCCCCTGTGGTCGATTTGTGCTGGAATTATAGCACCGCAATCTGCGTATCCGCAACAGATATACCAAACAACCATTGTGAATTAAGCCAGAACATACCCTTCGCTGGAGAGAATTTTTTACGCTCGTCTGCAATCTAGCAGCCTTTTGGGTGGTAATAAGCATAAATTGCGTCCAGGACCAGAGGGTCGGGGTGGAGACGGGGATGGGGCGATGCCTCTTTTATTCTTAAAAAGAATCTGCTATGATATGTTGGCTCTAAGAGGGGGGAATCCTTGACAGAGATTAGTGGCTACGCCACAGGTAATATCCACTCTATTTGTGCTGTCAGCACAGCGCCCCGAATGATTTTCAGAAGTTGCCCTTTGCAGATTATCTCCCCGGCTCCAATGCTGTTTTAGCTAGAGAAAAGGAGGCAAGCATGGATTTCAAATTCACCGAAGAGCAGGAAAAGTTCAGGAAGGAAGTCAGGGACTTCCTGGAAGCGGAGATAAAAGCCGGGACTTTCCAGCCGAGCTGTGATGCCTGGATACAGGGCTACTCGCCTGAGTTTACCAAGAAAGTGTCGAAGAAAGGCTGGATTGGCTTGACCTGGCCCAAAGAGTACGGCGGGCAGGGACGCAGCCACATCGACCGCCTCATCCTTACCGAAGAGATGCTCCGCTACGGAGCGCCCGCCGCTTGCCACTGGTTTGCCGACCGCCAGATTGGCGGCGGTATCCTCCGTTACGGCAGCGAGGAGCAGAAGCGGACGATACTACCAAAAATTATGGCCGGCGAGGCTTACGTCGGCCTCGGCTTGAGCGAGCCGGAGGCCGGTTCCGACCTGGCTTCCCTCCGCACCAAGGCTACCGAGTCCGGCGATTATTACATCATCGACGGCCAGAAAATGTGGACTAGCTGCGGCGTTTTTATGAACCATATCTATATGGTAGCCCGCACCGACCCCAATCTGGCCACGCCCAAACACCGCGGCATCAGCGAGTTTATTTTCGAGACTAGCCTGCCCGGCATCACCATTACTCCGACCATAGACATCACCGGCAGCACCGCCTGGGCCGAGGTCTTCTTCGATGGCGTCAAAATCCCCAAGACTGCGATGATAGGGGAAAAGAACCGTGGTTTTTACCAGGTAGTCAACCAGCTCGATTATGAGAGAGCCGGCCTGGAACGGCTGATGGGCAACTACCCGCTCTTCGATGCCATTATCAAGTTCGTGAAAGAAACAAAGTGGGGTAATAATTACATCTCCAAAGACCCGCTCGTTCGCCAGAAACTGGCCCAGTTACGCACTGAGTTTGAAATTGGCAGATTGCTCACCTACCGGGTAGTAATGGTTATGGAAGAAGGGAAGGCTCCTAACGTCGAAGCTGCTATGGCGAAGCAATATAGCACCGGCTTCGAACAGCACCTGGCCAGCCTGTCTATGGAGATTCTCGGAGAGTATGGCCAGCTGATGGCCGAATCCAAGTATGCCCCCATTCTAGGTATGGCGCCGCACTCGTTCTTAGGCTCGAAAGGTTATAGCCTGCAGGCCGGTTCTACGGAAGTTTTGAGAGGCGTCATCGCTACCCGCGGTCTTGGGTTGCCAGCTTAGTGTAACCAGTTCCCTCTCCCTTGACGGGAGAGGGTTAGGGTGAGGGTGAAAACAAAGTTACAATCTCTAACAGGAGGTCGAGATGAATTTTACGCTCGCTGAAGAGCAGGAAATGCTTAAGAAAATGGCTCGGGATTTCCTGGCCGATAAGTGTCCTAAGACTCTTGTCAAGGAGGTACAGGCCGACGCGAAAGGCTGCTCGCCGGAGCTCTGGCAGGAAATGGCCGGACTGGGTTGGATGGGTCTGGTACTGCCGGAAAAGTTCGGCGGCAGCGCCATGAGTTTCCTCGACCTGGCTGTTCTGCTGGAGGAAATGGGGCGAGCTGCTCTGCCTGGGCCGTTTATCTCAACGGTAGTAACTGGCGCTCTACCGATTCTGGAGTTCGGTACTGATGAGCAAAAGCAGAAGTACCTGCCCGGCATCTCCGAAGGCAAAACAATCTTTACTCTTGCCTTAACCGAACCGGGAGGCAACCCCAATGATGACCTGGGTTCGATTTCGGTCAAGGCGTCTCCTGATAGAGATGGCTATGTTATTAACGGCATCAAACTTTTTGTCCCTGATGCCCATATCGCCGACTTTTTATTGTGTTTCGCCAGGACGGATGAACAGGCAGCGGTCAAAAACGGTCACAATGGACTTACCGCCTTCATTTTGGATGTCAAAAGTCCGGGAATCAGCAAGGCGGTGTTAAAAACAATTGGCAGCGATAAACTGTGCGAGGTAGTTTTCGACAACCTCAGAGTGCCCAAAGAGAACATCCTGGGCAAGCTGAACCAGGGGAGGGATTTATATCAAAAAATGATGCCGCAAGCGGCCGTGGCAAAATCCTGCATCATTCTCGGCAGCATCCAACAAATGCTGGAGATGACCGTTGCTTATGCTAAAGAAAGAGTACAGTACGATAAGCCAATCGGCAGCTTTCAGGTCATCCAACACTACTGCGCAAATATGGCGACCGACGTCGATGGCTTGAGATTCGCTGTTTATCAGGCGGCCTGGAAATTGAGTGAAGGCTTGCCCTGCCTTCAGGAAGCAGCCATCGCTAAAGTCTGGGCAAATGAAGCTTTCGGGCGAGTGAGCACGCTGGCGCACCAGATTCACGGCGCTATCGGTGTCACCATCGACCACGACCTCCAGTTTTATACGAAGCAGGGCGCCGCAGCTGCGCTCTCTTTTGGCAGCAGTGATGGCTGGCGTGAGGCGGTTGCCTGGGAGATGGGACTGTAAAATAGGAAAACCTCTCCTCCTAACCCCCCTCTCCGTAAGCGGAGAGGGGGGTTAGGAGGAGAGGTCTGGTAACACAGAGCCTGCCCCGTACTTGATACGGGGCGTCCCCGCCTGTGTGCACTAACGAACGGGAGGTTAAGAATGGCGACAACCAAAGAACTAATCGAGGAATACAAGCGCAAGAGGCAGAAAATCCAGGCGATGGAGGGCGCCGAGGCTATCGATAAGCGCCACAAAGGCGGGCAATGGACTGCCCGAGAGCGAATCGAATATTTCTTCGACCCGGGCACGTTTAATGAGATAGGCATTTTCATCAAGCATCGCACAACGGCTTTTGGTATGGATAAGAGAATAATTCCGGCGGAAGGCGTGGTTACCGGTTACGGCACGGTCAACGGGCGGAGTGTGGTCGCTTTTGCCGAGGATTATATGGCGATGGCAGGCACCTTCGGTGAATATCATGGCTTGAAGGAAATCCACGCCATTAACTTCGCTAAAGAAATGGGCTGGCCAGTGGTCGGTATGAACGATTCGGGCGGGGCGCGTCTCCAGGAAGGTATCGATACCCTGGAGACCTACGGTCAGCTCTTCCGCACCCAGATTCGGGCCTCGGGCATCATCCCTCAGATTGCCCTGCTGATGGGCCCCTGCCTCGGCGGCCAGGCTTACCACCCGATAATGCAAGACTTCCTCATCCAGTGTAAAAAGACCGGCTTTATGGGTATTGCCGGTCCGGCCATTGTGGAGGCGCAAATCGGGGAAAAAATTTCTCTGGATGAACTTTCCGGCTGGAAAGCCCATGCTGTCAAATCCGGGCAGACGCATATTATTGCTGAGGATGATAAGGACGCTCTGGATAAGGCAAAAGAGCTGCTGATGCTGCTGCCCTCGAATAATATGGAAAGGCCGCCCCTTATCCCCTGCAACGACGACCCGGAAAGGCTATGCCCGGAACTGGACACTATCATTCCGGACAGTCCTAACCGGCCTTATGATATGTACAAGGTAATTAAAGCTATTGCTGATGACGGTTATTTCTTCGAGACGCTGAGGGAGCATGCCAAGACGGTCATCACCGGTTTCGCCCGCTTCAACGGGCGTGTGGTCGGCATCTGGGCGAACCAGCCGATGGTCAGCGCAGGCACAATTGACACAAACGCCGCTGATAAGGGCGCCCGTTTCGTCCGCACCTGCGACCTCTTCAACATTCCGGTAGTTGCGCTTGGTGACTGTCCGGGATATCTGGTGGGTTCCGACCAGGACTGGAAAGGCATCCTGCGCCACGGCGCCAAACTGCTCTTTGCCTGGGCTGACGCTACCGTGCCCCTGATTTCGATTATGCTACGTAAATCCTATGCCGGCGCTCACTATGGCATGCTCGATAAGGGTATCGGCGCCGACCTCGTCTTCGCCTGGCCCACTGCTCGCATTAACATCGTCGGTGCGGAGAGCGCCGCCAGCGTCATCTTTGCCCGGGAGATAAGAGAAGCGGCCAATCCCGAGGAGACTAAAGTCCAGAAAATGAAGGAATACGCTGACTTGTACGAGAATCCATATAATGCCGCTGAGCGGGGCTGTGTCGATGATGTTATCCTGCCCAGCGATACCAGAAAGACCATTATTCGCGCTCTCAAGATTCTTGAAGACAAGGATAAAGACCGCAAGGCCTTTGACGCCCGCCCCTGGCGCAAGTATTCGAATATTAATCTGTAAGATAACAGTGTCTGGCGTAGCGACTACTTGACATTATTACTGCGGAAGCCGGAATCCAGTTTACATATCATCTGGATACCGACCTCGTATTGGGTATGGGGTCGGTATGACGAGGATGCTAACGCGAGACGGGCGTTACCGTCTTTGCGAGGAACGCAGTGACGAAGCAATCCGTTGCCTTGTCGTTGCGAGCGAAGCAATGACACCTTGCCCCCCTTGTCTCAATGTGGTTGGTGTTGCTATACTTGTTGCTGGATGCGGGTGTAACTCAGCGGTAGAGTGTTTGCTTCCCAAGCAAAAAGTCGTGGGTTCGAATCCCATCACCCGCTCCAATAAAGCCTAATAATCCTCTCGGAGTAGGAATGCCATCTGCCAAACGGTACGATTTAACCAGAGC
>JACPPR010000086.1 GCA_016190895.1 Chloroflexota bacterium
GGGGTGAACCGTAAACCTGATATGGACAAGGCAGTCCGTGAGGGGGTATTCCCCACGCTTGTTGGGGTGAACCGAGGGCGCTAGCGGTGGGTGAGCCTACTCCTGAGTATTCCCCACGCATGTGGGGGTGAACCGCAAGAAAGACTTTAATGAGTTTCAGTCGGTCGGTATTCCCCACGCATGTGGGGGTGAACCGGCTATGAGCAAATTCTATGGCAAGAAAAGACCGTATTCCCCACGCATGTGGGGGTGAACCACCACCTGTTGCCGAAATTACAGAGACTACACCGTATTCCCCACGCATGTGGGGGTGAACCGATGTCGTTAAAGGATGCTAGTTTTAAGTTTATGTATTCCCCACGCATGTGGGGGTGAACCGACGCAGGAAGACCTCAAGGCGGTCTACGAGTTGTATTCCCCACGCATGTGGGGGTGAACCGGAGATCGGCGAGGTGGCTCGGGCAACTGAGGCGTATTCCCCACGCATGTGGGGGTGAACCGGTCGATGTGCGCGGGTGTGTGCTGCGGCTAGATGTTGAAATTGACAAATAGTACCCTATAAGGTATCATCTAACCATAGCAAGTCAATATGAGCAAGAAAGAGAAACTCGAAGCCAGAATCCGGAACAATCCCAGGAACGTCTCTTTGAATGACTTCGAGGCTCTGGTCAATCTACATGGGCACATAGAAAAGGGCGGAAAGCACGCTAAGGCTAGAATCGGCAATGCCACACTCACCTATAAAAGGGTTAACCCGATACCGCCGGAGTATGTGACCGACTTGCTCGACATTATCGACACCCTTTAAGTTGGAGGTGGAGTATGGCGAATAAAGACTTAGAATATTATTTGGAGCTACCCTACACCATCACCCTCAAACGTGGTACTGGCGATGGCGGGGAATATTGGATTGCCCGAGTATTGGAACTGCCTCACTGTATGACTCACGGAGCTGCCCCGGAAGAAGCCATCCGGGATATCGAGGACGCCAAACGCGAATGGTTGAGGTCCAACCTGGAGGCTGGCTTACCTATCCCCGAGCCGGCGAAATTCACCGGACAGTACCATCTTCGAATGCCTCCATCGTTGCACGAAGCCCTGACGCTGAAGTCCGAGAGTGAGGATGTAAGCCTCAACCAGTTCATCATTACCGCCTTAGCTCGATCTGTTGGTTATGCAGAGCGGCCGCCCAAGAAATCCAAGAAACGCGAGGTCGCAGCCAAGAATTAAGGCTGGTTTTATCCCGGGGCGATAATTCCGCGATGCCCCATCTGGGCACGGACTTCACTCACGAAACATTTGCTTATTTTGGGGCCTTTGGAGAAATAACAAGGGGCGCGATAGCCTTATACTGGCCGTCACGCCCACTTGTGGATTCAGTTGCTACGTTAGTGTAAGTTTAGCCCTTTGCCGATTCTGAACATCTTCTGATAGAAGAATGATGGCTGGACCGGACTGGTTTCCAGCTCCTTCATCTCAGCTTCTTCTTCAGTCTTACGACGCTCTCCGTGTACCTTTTCCTTGCGGTGCTTCACCCGCTGCCGGTAAATCCAGTTCTTCAACTCTTTTAAGTCGCGCCACTGGCTCTCGGTTAAGGCTTCGACCTTTAAGTCTTCCGGCATTTTGTCTTTCATTTCCCCGCCGGCAACGTACAGGTATATCTGCGTCCAGTCGCCTCCGATTGGTGCGGTAAGCGAGGCAGTAAAGAGGTAACAGGCGGCTTCGGCATCAGTAGCGGTTATCTCTCTATCTTCCCTGGTTGCCACTATGTTTTCGGCGAGGCGCTCAAGGGTGACCCTGGTTCTCAGCCATTCCGGCAAATCAGCTCCCCAGCCGCCTGGCATTACTATGATAGGGTCGAAGAGGGCACCAACTATGTCGTCTATCCAGCCGTCGACTTTCCGGTTAGAGGCTGTCATATTGAACCTCCACGTCTTCAATTCCTCCATCGGCAGCAATAGTTATTCTGAGTTCCTGCGCCGCGAAGGTACGAATTGTGGCTACGACAGCCGGTTTGATAAGCGCCGTCCTTATGGTGACCGTTTCCAATGCCTCGATGGTTTTTTCCTGAGCCGGCGTTAGTTCCACGTAAGATGTGATTTTCATTTGGCGCCTCCAGGAAGGTCTACCCCGTGCTTCTTCAACAAGGCTTCGGCCTTGGCCATATCGGCATGCCTCTGGTCGTTCTTGGCTTTTAGCTCGAGTCCCGGTATATGTCTTGAGGCAATCCGGCACATCTCGATGTTGACATCGTAATAATCCTCATCGGTAAGCCAGCCGTTCGTCCCGTACTCAACGGACTTCGGCATGCCCCCACGAGTGTCGAACTGGGAGAGAAAGCGCACGGTATCATCCCCACTCTCAAAGTAAGTGGCATAGAAGCCATGGATATCGAAGTGGGCGATGAACGAGCAATGCTGGATAAGATGATGGTACAGGAGCTTGGTAAATCGCTCTTTATCGAGTCCGCTTTTCAAGAACCTCTCCCACTGCTCCAACACTTTGGACTTCTCGGCTGCCGGCATAAACCTGGAGTCGTGGAGAAGCCCCGGTCCTCTTGATTGAACCAAGTCATTTAAGGTTTGCGGTTTCATAGAATCTCCTTTCATGGTATTTCAATAACTAAACGAGGGGTGCTGGAGATGAAACCTCCAGCACCCCTCCCTTCGCGGGTCGAGATTAAGAGGTTGCCTTCTTCCGGCGTTTCTTGCCGGCTGGTTTGGTTACCGTGGTGGTCGCTGTAGGCTTTGCTTCCGGCTCAGCTGCGACTTCACCGGCCTCCGGCTCTGCTGAAGCGGCTTCCGCTGCCGAATCAGGAGCAGGCGCTCTTTCGCCAGTTTGCTCTTCGAGCGATTCCTCAGCCGCCCTTTCCGGTTTGCCTTCCGGATTTTCCCCGGCAGCCGCCGGCTTCTCATCACCCCATTGCACGGACATGGGCATGATGAGGACGCGCGGCGATTTCTGGTACTCGAAAACCAGCGGGGCGTTGTCAGGGTATTGGGACAACGTGATGATACCCTGCTTGCCGGCAAGGTAGCGGAGGAGGTAGGCATAGTTGATTGCCGTTCTCCCCGGCTCGCCCTCAGTCCTTATGACATCCAGGGTGGCCCGGATTTCCTGCTCCTCTCCTACGGCAGACACCGTCAGCTTGCCGTCAGCGAAGGCCATGCGGACAATGTTGCTGCCATCCCTGGCGATGTCCCGGACCCGGTTGACTGCCGCTTCCAGTTGTGGAGCGAAGAGATGACTCTGCAGGATAGGTTTCCCCTTGGGAATGAGCTGCAGCCATTCGGGCGGGCTCCCCTGTATCAGGTTGATGACGACGGACGCCGTCTGGCCGAAGCCCACTCTGAGCTTGTTCTCGCCGATGAGAGCCAGGCGCATCTGCCGCCTGGCGGTAATCACTGGTATCAGGGAACCAGCCGACGGCGGCCGTGTCCGGGGCGTCTTGTCGAAGACATGACCCAGGATGACTACGCTGCGGGCCGGCACTATGGCTTTCTCTTCGAGAGGGAAGGTAAGCCCCAGCGCCTGGTGGGACATTGTGAAGCCGTCTCCAGCAGCTACCTCGATGGGGTTACCCAACACCAGGGTTACCCCGCTCAGCACCGGCCGCTGGTCGTTGGTTGCCGTGTAGGGCAGAGCGGCCTGCATCGCCGGCACCAGGGTGTCGCCATCGATTAGCCCTTCAGCTCTGGTTTCCAGCTCGGGCAGCACCGGGAAGTCCTGGACATCCTCTGTAGGGTAACTGGCGCTGCCGCCGTTCCAGGACAGGGAAAGCTTCCTGCTCTGTGCCTCGATCTTGATCGTATTGCCGGGTATGTACTTCAGAGTATCGGCAAGGGAGGCGTAGGGAAGGAGCATAGGCTCGGTGGCTTCGGGCAGGTCGGATATGACCATGGTTTCCAGGTCGGTTGCGACAGCCTTACCATCGCCGACTCTGATGTAGGTGGTGGCTTTCAGTGTAACTTTCCTGGGGATTACCGGCTTCATCAGGGTCATCAGCTCTCTCAGCTTACTAACTTGAATTTCCATTCTAATCACCTCCTTCTTGGCCACTTATTCAGCCTTTGGCGGCCAACCCAAAAGCTGGCCAATAATAGTTGCCTCTTAAAAGAATTTTGGTTGTGCTGTTTCTTTGGTCTTCGCGGCAGCGGGCTTTCTTGCCGCTGGGATCGTCGCCGTTGAAGGCGGCGCCGCGGGCCTGGGCAGGTCAGCCTTCGGATACCTGGGAGCGGCTGCCCACTGTAGCTTGGCGTCAGCCACCAGTGCAGGAACCGTCTGCAGAACCGTAGCCAGGTCGCCTTCCATCGTCTTGTATACCGGATCGCAATCCGGGGACTGCACGCCCATCATGGCTTTGTCGGCCTTCAATATGATGACGATCTTCAGCTCGCTGACCGCCTTCTCGGGTTTCGAGACATCCGCAGTCTCAGTCGCTCCTTGAGCTTCCTGTTCGCCTTCTTCGTTTTCTTCTTCCGGTTCCATGACTTCTTTGTCAGACATCGTTACCTCCTTTCAAGTGAATACCGATTGCCGATAGGGCAATCTTTTCTAAATAGGGTGTCGACCTTCACCCCGCACAAGCGGGCTACTACTTCTGGTTCAGCCGGTACCGTTTGCAACGCGCCGGCATCCAGATCGATGTAAGCCCCCATCCAGGTAAGCTTTTTATTCAGCAGCCGGCATATAAATTCCAGTACCAGCGCGGCCATGGCCTGGTTGATGACAGGACTCTGCTCTTCGGCGGCAACCGCTTCCGCGCAGTCCCGATTATCGCGCTTCTTCGTGGTCGGCGGCGCCAGGAGACTGGGGAGCTGCCACGACGGCATCGGCAGATGTTCTACCTCTTTGGTTTCTTTCACAAACGGGCTGCCGAGTAATTCAATGCTTCTGGCGCTGCCAAGCAGGACCTGTCCCGACGAAAAGCCGTTCCCCGCATCCAGCCACCAGTTGCCGATGCGCAGGCTTTCACCGATCTGCCGCCGGGCGTCTGCATTATCCACGCAGCCGATGATGATTCCCTGGATTGCCAGGCTGCGCAGGCCGCCGCCAAAGCTCTCGCCGATCAGGTCGGGCATGAAGGGATAGACGCTATAGGCGATGCGCCGGCGGAACTGACGGGATAATCTCTCGGCCAGCGCCTGGGACTTGAACTTGCCCAGGTCGCCCTCGTAAAAGTTCTGGCGCAGCAGGTTATGCGGCTCGACCCTGTCATGGTCGATGAGAAGCAGGGGTATGTCGCTGCCAATGAGCAGACGACACAAGCCTTCAGCGACGAAAGCACCGGTCCCACCGCAACCAACCACTGTGATTTTGAACTGCTGGGGCATCTGCCTCAGCGATACGGTGTAGGTCACCTTCGGTCTTCACCTCCTCTGCTTCAGATTCGACTGCGCCAACCAGCGAGCCGTCGAAGACGTCATGCCAGGCCAGGCCGCGGAAGTAGCCGTAGACGCCGACTCTCAGCTTGACTACCGGAGTAGCGTTCAATCTGCCGACCACGGCATACAGTTTCAGTCCTGTCTCGTCTTTATCGTCCTGTTGCTGGCTGAAGAATGCCGGCATGTGGCCATGGGAGTGGATATCGAGGACGACGGAATCGCCCACCTCGTAGACGACGCTGGCCTCGCCCTTGTCTTGTACCGGTATGCAAAAGTGGTATCCGGCGGCGGCCGTCACAGCGACATACTGCTCTCTATCAGGGGCTGCTAGGAAGGTATCGAGCGCCTGGTCGAAGAAGTGCTGCGGAATGCTTCCGTAAGTCAGGGCGATCTTCGCCTTCATGGGCGCCAGCCCTCTGACTTCGCACCCGGCTACCGGAATCCGGGCCGTGAGCATTGGGTTAGAAGCCTCGATGAAAAGCCCGTTAGCAGCCAGGATGTAGTCGTAGTAGACGCCTCTCTCCCCGGAGAGACCGTCAGGGTAATTAATCAGATAGCCCACCATTCTCATGCTCGCATCTCCATATTCATCAGGTCCTTCAGGCTGCCGATGCGCACTAGGTCGGCGACCGGAAACTTCTTCTTGCCATCCAGGTGCTCCCAGAGCCGGACGATGTTATCCGGGTACTGCTTGGACCTGTTTTTCAGGTTGGCGCTTGCGGTGAAGAAAGATGTGAAGAAGGACCGCACCGTATCAGCGACCAGCGTGGGATATTTGTGAGTGCCGGCGCAGGACAGGCCGCTTTCGTGGATGTTGCAGAGCGGGGCGTTGTAAACGTCGTCCGTCTCTGTTGAGGGCTTCCTTTTCACCGCATAGACCCAGGGCGCCTTCCCGGGCAAGCACAGGAATATCAGGCCGGGCATGGGCAGATTAAAGCGTCTTGGAACTGACCTGATGTCCAGCTCGAGGGCGACCTTCCATATCCTCGGCTCGACATAGATCGCATAAACCGGACCGCCCCGGGTATTACGCCACCAGATAGTTCCAGGCGGCAGCAGACCGGTGCCGAAGGCCAGGTCGTTGGCCAGGGCGTGGGCGACGTCCGTGGCCGAGACTACCCTGGTCGATGAAACCTCCTGGTCGTAGATGCTCAGCACCACGGCCTGGTGGTAGAAGTCGAGTCGAGCCCTGAGCTTATCCGGAGGGATTTCCAGCTCGTCGGGCACAGCCCACTTAAAGCCGGCTGGTTCCTTTCTCTTTGCCACTCGTGACCTCCTTTCTTAATGCACTTCCTCAGCCGATAGGCAAAGGCAGCTGTTCTTTGGGTATGACAATGTCCTTGTTACCGGTGAGGAGAGCCAGGAGCTTTCTGAAGGTGCGCTCCGGCTCCTGCTCGAGCCGGAGCGCTACCCGGTGAATCTTGTCCAGGATTTCGGTAGCCTGGCGCCAATCGTCAGTCATGGCGTCAACCGTATACGGGTTCCATTCCGGCAGCTCTCCCATCTCAAGAAACTCGCCTTTAGTATCCAGGTGAACGCAGCCGGTGTTACCGTTTACCCAGGCCGCGAATAGACCCAGGCCGTCAAACTCGGTGTCATCGGTCATCTGGTGCAGCTCCGCCGCCGGCCAGCCCCTGCCGGGAATCAAACGGACGAGACCATTGCCGACGATACTGCTGACTGCCTCAAGGATGGGAATCCGCGCGCCCGGTATTCCGTCAGCATCTTCCTTATCTTCTGACAACCCCATGGGGTCTTCTTCGGCCCAGGGGCACTCTACCAGCGAAAGGGCGAGGATGTAGCCCTGTCTGAAGTCGGCAAAGGCGTGATAGCCTTCGTAAGAGAAGCCCAGCGGCTGAAACGGGATTCCCGACAGCAGATCGCCCATGGTGAACTCACCCGAAAGCGCGTTGTCATTGAGCGGGAAATACTTCCGGCTGAAGAGCTGGCCAAACCTCGCCGCCCGCCGGTCGAGGTCTTCCGCCATGATATTAAGCTCATACTCCGGCAGGTAGTCTCTCACCAGGTCACGGAAACCGGTGAAGGTTTCGCTCATCTCCAGCATCTCCATGAAATACGCCAGAGATGGCGGTCCGCCCAGCAGTTTCCGCGCCAGGACAGACAGCGGGAAAACCGGAGGGGGTCCGGTGTCCTTTCCCCGCTCCTCTATCTGCGCCGACGGCGGCTTACTCTTGCTGGCCAGGGCGACGGCCGCCAGGTGAGCTTGCTCGTTCAGTCTTCTCAGGGTTTCAAGGTCATACATCCTCTTCGTCCTGAGCAACAAGCCTTTTCAAGCCGTCCACGGCCATCAATGTCTGGGTTCCGTACATCTTAGCCTCGGCGATGGCCATATTGACTTCCGGCTGTATGGCGGCCACCGCGTCGTAGTCGAGCGCCCCGTCTTTCATCGGGAGCCGGTTGGCCAGCTCTATTATCAGCAGGCGCTTTTCAGGGACTTTCTTGAGAGAAGCAATGACTCCTTCGATATCTGCGGGTTCCGACATATTTACCCTCCCGGTTCCGCTTAGAGCCTGCCCCGTACTTGATACGGGGACAATCCCTTCGTTCCGACTCTCCGTTTGAACTCGTAGATGTCGTCTTCTATTGCCGGGTCGGTCTTGCTTTTCCGCTTGCTGTGTGCGGTGTCAGCGTTGGCCAGCTCGGGGAAGAAGTTGGTCATCGACTGCCTGACTTCCTCGACTGACATCTTCGGATCAGGATCCGGGAATTCCCTGTTGTCATAGACAAAGACTCTCGCCATTTTTCACCTCCATTCTTTTATTTCGTTATTTATGGTGAGTTTATCGAACCAATTCGATAATCAGCTTTCCGGACTCTATCCGAACGCGGTGGACTGTCTCATCCTCGCCGGCTAGTCCGGCCTTTCTCAGGAGGGCGCAGAGCGCCTCCATCGACAGCTTCAGCTCTCGTTCTCTTGCCACGTTTTTATCCTCCTCTATCTCCGAAGTAATCCCCGCTTCTATCATCAACAACCTGTCCGTTTTCGATGCGAAGTATGCCGTTGAACTGCATCAATCCCTCGAAGTAGCGCAGGTCGAAGACAAGGTCGGGGAAAAGCTCGCCCATTTTCTTGACGAGTGGTTCCGGCGGCGCCCAGGCGGTATCGAAGTGATATGTCAGCATTCCTTCATCGCCGTAGCTCTGCAGCTCCGGCTCTTGGACATGACAGAAGCCCCATTTCGTGCCCCAGTTTTCAACACACCACTCGTAGCCGCCGGAGTTGAAGCCGTCTTTGGGGGCATTGCTCCAGTCATTCGGGCGCTCTTTCAGATAGAGCGCGGCCGCCTCATCCAGCTTTCTGAACTCTTCCGGGTAAGGGATGAGGACTTCTGCGTTCAGGTAGGTTTCTTCGCCATAGCGGTCTTTGCCCTTCATCCTCTCGCGGAACTCCTGCAGCCTCTTCAGCTTGCCTTCCACAGTCAGGTCGTTTTCACACCAGTTTGGCATCTCTTTCTCACCTCCTCAGGCACAAATAGCCCTGCAGATTTGATTATTTGTTGTGGTCGGCTTCCAAGTAATCGTATTGGCCGGAGCGGTGGCAGTAGTAGCCCTTGACCGAGATAATCAGGTGGTCGTGGACTTTGATTTCCAGGATTTCCCCCGCCTTGTCCAGGCGCTCCCATACCTGACGATCGTTTTCACTCGGTTCCAGCCATCCCGATGGGTGGTTGTGGGCGGTGATGATGCTGTCGGCGCTGTTGAGAATCGCTTTCTTGAAGATTTCTCTCGGAAAGCACAGGGACTGGTCCAGCGTGCCCACGGCCACGAGTTCCTTTTCTATCACTTCCATGTGGATGTTGAGATGCAGCACCCACATACACTCCCGGTCGGCAGACGCCTCCTCTTGTAGTAGCAGGTAGGCATCACGAGGGCTACCGATGCGTTCTCCTGTGGACTCCCTGACCTGTAGTAGCTTGACTTTCATTGCCGTCCTTTACCTTGACTTGCCCTCTGCAATACGGGCGCTTCTTGACTGTTCTTCGCCCGAAGGTGTAGCGTAACAGAGCTGTCTCGGCAATCTCTTTCCCACAGTCCCTGCATTCGTAGTGCTTCAAGGGGTCCCCACCTGGCTTAAAAGCCCTGGATGCGATTCCAGTCCGGCTCCAGTCCATCCAGCGGGAGTACTGCCAGTACTCCCCATTTGGCCTCGGCATTGCCCGTCCCGAACATCCCGACCATCTTGCTGCCATCGCTGTTGATGGAAGATAGAATGGTCATCAACTGCATTGTTTGAGAAGACGTAGGCATATTCGCAGCCCATCTCGGCGGCGTTTTTCATGGTGACGAGCAGCCCGTCTTCCTGGCGGTCGCCGTGGCAGTAGCATTCGGCATTGGTGGTGCGGGGCTGCCCAGACGAGTGACCCAGAGCCATATAGTTGCCGTGAGACATGCTTTCTTTAGCTTTCTCGGTCAGGCGTTTGCCGTGCGATTCCCATTCCTGGTAGTAGTGCTCCCAGGAAGGCTTGCCGCATTTGAGACAATTCCCCTTGCCGTGCTCATTGAACCTTGGCTTAAGCGAGAAGTCCTTGTTACAGATGGTTGACCAGCCGGCGGGGTGTTCGTCAATCAGGAAATGAAGCATGCCCTCCAGGTCGCATTTGAATTCGCTGTGTGCCAGCTCCCACAGGGCTTTGCCTAGCCCGGTCGGGTAAGAGTCCCAGTGGTGGTATCTGCCCTCGAAAGCATCGCCCTTCTGTCTGGCGATAACTCCTCTTGTGCTCACTCTGGTCTCCTTTTGATTATTTGAATAATCCCCGTCGACCTCGGGGCAGACTTAATCACGTTGTTAGATAGGTGAGAAGCTCATTCGCACCGAGACGCCTGAGCTTGGAAGTGGGCTATCCCCAGAATTCTTCGCCGAGCAGGAATTCGGCATCTTCTAGCTCGGCTGCCAGCCCGTCCAGGTCATCCCCCAACAGGTCGTGGAGAACTGCGGTCGCTTCGGCACGAAAAGGACGTTTCTCGACCGGCTCGCCGTAGCAAGAGGGGCAGCCCTCGCCCTTCCAGAAGCGACTCCGTTCCTCGTCGGTCATATCGCCGTGCTCAACCCCATCCAGCTCCCACGGCTCACCGCAACGCTTGCAATAGACATCCATACTGTTTCCCCTCCGAGCCACTCGTGTTAGCGTGGCTTTGTGAATACAAATAGTTCGGCTTCGCTCACTATAAATAGAGCCGTCCCGCACCCCTTCCGAGGTGAAAGACGGCTCTTAATGGCGGGACATAAACAAAAAGACACCCTGCCTATCAAGACAGAGTGTCTTTTTCAGTTTTCTTAGTCTGCTATGTGGTCAAAGTAGTGCCTGACCGCTTCCCTTACCCTAGTCCGTATCGTGTCCGTTACCCTTCCGTAGCGTATCGCTTTACGCCTCTTGTTCTTACTGATACCTTTGAGACTATCGCCCAAATCAATATGAAGGGCGATAAAGCTGGAAGCTAATCTGACTTTGGCAAACGGCGTTAAGGTTAGCCCGCTCATACCTAGCCCGACAAGGTAGTATTGAGGCTGGCTTGAATAGAACACGTCTTTGCCTACCCCGCTAAATTGTCCTTCAAGCGGGTAGCGTCTATCGTTTGTCCTGTGTAAAGCCTCTCGCTCAAACTGCCATTCGGCGGCTTTTTCTGCCTTGTCATCGGCAATCCAGTCCTTAATCAGGACTTCGGCGAATAGCTCGTAATGATGTTCTGGTATCAGGCAGTCCTTATGCCCGAAAACGCAAAAGCCCCTGCTGATGGTGAATATGCGGACTAGGGCGGATTGGCGGTCAGGGGTAGCCCATTTTGGCTTGTTGCTCATATAGAAGTTACCCCCTTTCCTTAATCTTGTGCGGGGTTCAGTGTGTCCGTGCGCCATCGTGTCCCTATGCGGGGACGGCTTCCCTCTCTCTTTTGCTTTTCGGCTTCGGCATATCGGCTTCGGCGTTGGCGTTGGCTTCCGCTTCGGCGATTGCCTCTTCCATACGCTCTTCCATCGCCTTGTCCAGATTGCGCCTGTCGGATTGGATGATTGGCTCACCCGCCTTACCTGCCATCTCTACCATCGCCCTGTATCCGTCTGGATTCTCGGTGACTACGGCGTTGGCGTAGTCCTGGAGTCCAGCGATAAAGTTTTCCCTGACTAAGCGGACATTCTGGGCTATCTCTTTGGAGACGGCGATAACAGGACGCCCACTCTTTGAGAACTTGACGCTGCCGTCCTGATTGTAGGCAAGGCGCAAGGGTGCGCCCAAAGCGTCAGGGGCGATATGCGTATCGCCCATCGTGTTTGTCGCCGTAAAGAATGGCAGCCAGACGGTTTCAAGGTCTACGCTCCATACTTTACGACCAGTGGGTTTCTTGCCATTCGGGATAAGTAACGATTTGATGTAACTCGGTGTTTCCATAGCGTCTTTCCTTCCTTATCTGTATTTGACGCACGGACACACTGAGTCCCGCACAAGAGTTTTGTCCCTATGACTGACGGCTTACCCGCTTTTCGTCCGGTATATAGATGTAGAGGCGGACTATTCGGCGGTCTAGCTTTGCCCATCTTGCCTTGAGCGGTTGCGCAGGAAGGGCGGTCGGCTCAAGGCTCAGGTGCCAGTTTTTGTTAAAGTGCTTGTTTTCAGCTTCATTGTCCAACAATTAGTCATTTATTTACATATCAAGAACTAGCTTGTTTTAGAATAGGGGGGAGAGGATTATGCAGGTAATAATTCTTGTTATGTTTAATGCTCCCGGCGAGGTGAAGAACTAGGTGGGGAGTCAAAGCAGCCGATGGATTTCATACGTCACCTCTATGTAAGATGGAGCCAACAGGTTCCGGTGAGGTGAAGAAATAGGTGGGGAGCTTTGAGACTGTCCCGCAAAATAGATTGCCTGCCGGCCCTCGATAGTCCCGATTGAGGAAATTGGGGTATCGCAGAGATAGCCCCGGAATGTGAAACAAGCGTGGGAGGGGGATGCCGGCTCGATACCGCGGAGCCTGAATTTGCTAAAAGAGAGGTGTAAATGATCAAAAGTGTGGGCATCGACCTGGCCGGCATCGGAGAGCACAAGGTACGGTGCCTGGACGAGAGGGCGCAATTGTGTGATGGCTTCAGTTTCGAAACTACCACGGCAGGGCTGGAAAAACTGGAAGAGCGTATTTTCAGTGACGGGTCTAATCCAATCATCGTCTTCGAGCCTACCGGTTTAGCCTGGCTTCCGGTGGCGGTCTATCTAAAGGCCAAACATCCTGATTCCAGATTGGTGAGAGTCCAGGCACAGAAGGTCGTTGCCCTGCGAAAGTATATTAATCGTTCATCGAA
>JACPPR010000087.1 GCA_016190895.1 Chloroflexota bacterium
ATGCCAGCGCAGTCAAACTGGAAAGCAATGATGGTAAGGTCTCGCTAACAATAGCCAGCGGCACCAGGATGCTGGGCGCCAATGGTTCCGCCTTGGCTTCGCTATCGTTATCTTCTGTGTCAACGCCCCCCTCTGCGCCTCGGGCTTCTGTTGTGGCAGCCCAGGACCTTGGCCCCAACGGCGCCACCTTCGACCCCCCGATAACATTGACCATAGCCTACGACCCGGCTAAACTGCCAGCCGGTACGCTCGAGGAAGACCTGCTTATGGCTTTCTGGGACGGCTCCCAGTGGGTAACACTCCAGACCATTGTCAACGCCGAGACCAAGACAGTTTCAGCCAGGGTGAGCCACTTCACAGTATTCGCCATTATTGCCAGCGCGCCGGCACCCTCGCCAGCGCCAGCAACGCCAACCACCCCGGCGCCGTCACCATCTCCGGCACCCACACCCACGACGCCGACAACCCCAGCACCCGGCGCTACGACTGCGCCCGCACCGTCCCCAGCACCGACAGCGCCATCTCCGGCTCCGGCGCCATCTCCCGCCCCGGCGCCTGAAGCGGCGCCGACCGGGCCTGCTGGGCCCAATTGGACGCTGATTGGCGGAATACTCGCTGCAGTGGTTATCGTGGCCGGATTGGCAGTGTTTATGGCGCGGAGAAAGCAAGCCCGGCCGTAGGAGCATCTTCTCCACAACTAATTCTTAAAAGGGGGGAACTTGAGTTCCCCCCTTTTAATTAGAGGCTCGTGCCAGCGGTAGTGAGAGCGTTTAGCAACATTGCGCCATACCGACGAAAGTCGGTATCCAGAATATGTGTGCCGTTTTCGTAGGCACGTTTCAGCTGGATTCCGTGTTAAGCACGGAATGGCGAAAGGCATTGTTAAACGCCATTGGTATTCCGTATTGCGGTTTCTCCAGGACACAAAACGAGCAATTGTCTAGTATGCCTCACTCACCAGCCAACAAGCCGCTAGTTTATTCCCCTGCCTTCAAGTATAATGACTTATGTGACGAACAAAATCGCCAAGCTCGGTAAAATACTCTATCCGGTTCAGGAAGCCGGGACGCTACACGGGCAGCGAGCAGCCAGAGCCCTAGAGGAGAGATATGCCATACGCAGATAATCGAGGCGTTCATATCTACTATGAGGTGGAGGGAGAAGGGCCGCCCCTGGTGCTGGCGCACGGGATGGGCTTCGGCGGCGACCTGAATATGTGGCGGGTTACGGGTTACACGGATGCTCTGAAGGATGATTTCCAACTGATTTTGTTCGATATCCGGGGGCACGGGCGCAGCGACAAGCCCCGTGAAGTGTCTGCCGATAAGGCCGACCCCGCAGATGATGTAGTGGTAGTGCTCGATAGCCTGGATATCGACAAGGCTCATTTCTTCGGTTACTCTATGGGGGCTACGGCAGGGTTTAGGCAGGCAGTCCGCCATGCCGACCGTTTCCACAGTTTTATCCTTGGCGGGATGACTCCGGGTCCGTGGCCGGAAGAAATGGTCAAGGCGCTGGACATATCCGCAGAACTAACCAAGTTGCGCCGGGCCGACCCGGAAGCCTACTTTCTGCAAATGGAGCGCCTGCTCGGGCATCCCCTGACTTCCGAGGAAAGGAACGAACTCCTGGCCCGGGATGTGGGGGGTGGTGAGGTAGTGATGCCTCACCGTGAGAGGTCGGTATTGACCGACCAGGACCTGGCAGGAATATCGGTGCCATGTTTACTGTATTGCGGCGACCAGGACCCTTTCCACGATGGCGCTCAAGAGAGCGTTCAGCACATGCCGCGGGCAGTCTTTATCTCTCTGGGCGGTCTTAATCACATTACAGCTATTTCCCGTAGCGACGTGGTCGTCCGGCTCGTCAAGCAGTTCCTGTCCGTGGTAAGCAAGATTCCACCGACCGTATAACCTCTCCCGCCACCCAGCTAGCCCATTCCCTCCGTCTTCCAGTATAATGATTAAGTGGGAAATAAAATTATCAACCTCGACAAGATACTCTATCAAGTGCAGAAGCCGGGGCGGTACACGGGCGGCGAGTGGAACAGCATCGTCAAGAATTGGGACAAAACGCCCATCAGGGTCGCCCTCATCTACCCCGATTTGTACGAAATAGGCATGTCCAATATGGCGCTGCCTATTCTCTATGAAATACTCAATAGCCAGCCGGATGTCCTCGCCGAAAGGGCGTTTGCCCCCTGGCCGGATATGGAGAAACTGATGCGGGCGGAGGGTGTCCCCCTCTTCAGCCTCGAATCCAGACGCGCGCTGAAAGATTTCGATATCATCGGCTTTTCCCTGGGCTACGAACTGACCTACACTAACATACTGAATATGCTGGACCTGGCCGGCATACCGGTGCTGGCTTCAGAAAGGCTTGCCCTGAGCGAAGCCGAAGGAGACGCCTCTCAGCCTCTCATAATCGCCGGTGGAACCTGTGCCGTAAACCCCGAACCGCTGGCGGATTTTATCGACCTTTTTGCCATCGGGGAAGGGGAGGAAGTCCTGCTTGAGATGCTGGATAGCTACCGCCAGAACCGGGGGTTAAGTAGAGAGCGTTTCGCAACGTCCCTGTCCTTCCCCACGTGGGAAGGGAATCCATCTGAACGGAAGATTATGGATTCTCCGGCCAAGCCGGAGAATGACATTATTAAATATCCTCTGAGCAGGAAAGACCTGCTGCGCCGGATGGCAACCATCCCGGGCATCTATGTCCCCAGCCTGTATCAAGTAGAATACCAGTCTGACGGCACGGTCAAGAGTGTTACGCCTTCCGTGCCCGAAGCCTCGCCTGCCATCCAGCGGCGGATAGTGGCCAAGCTGCCGCCGCCAGTGACCAAGCCGGTCGTGCCCTTCATCGAGGCGATTCACGACCGGGGGGCAGTCGAGGTTCAGCGGGGTTGCAGCCACGGCTGTCGTTTTTGCCAGGCCGGGATTATCTACCGCCCATTACGCGAGCGGCCCCAGACGGAGATATTAAAGGCTGTCGATGAGCTAATCGCTAACTGCGGCTACAATGAGGTATCTCTGGTCTCATTGAGCACCGGTGACTACCCTAACATCGAGGACCTGGTGGCAACCATAGCTAACAAGCACCCTGACCTAGCCCTGTCGCTGCCCAGTCTCTACATAGATAGCTTCTCAGTCGAACTGATGGACTCGCTGCCCGCCCAGAAGAAGACGGGACTGACCTTTGCCCCCGAAGCCGGAAGCGAACAGATGCGGCGGGGCATCAACAAGAACATCACTGAAGAGGAACTGCTTAAAACAGCGGCGCTCGCCTTCGAGAGAAATTGGACGGGACTCAAGCTCTACTTTATGCTCGGCTTGCCCGGCGAAAAAATGGAAGATATTCAGGAGATTGTGAACCTGGTAGAAAGGGTCCGCTTCCTGGGCAGGAAGACCAAAGGCAGGATGCCCGAAATAAGGGTTACCCTCTCCACGTTCGTGCCCAAGCCCCACACGCCCTTCCAGTGGGCGCCCCAGGATAGCGAGGCGAGCCTGAACGCCAAGCACGAGGTACTCAAGGAGGGGCTGCGGCGGAAGGGGGTCAAGTTCTCCTGGGCAAACCCGGAGACCAGCCTGCTCGAGGCTGCCCTGTCGCGGGGCGACCGGCGGCTGGGCAAGGTTATCTACCGCGCCTGGCAATTGGGCAGCAAGTTCGATTCCTGGAGCGAGCACTTCACTTTCCGGAACTGGCAGCAGGCTTTTGATGAGGCGGGGCTGGACCCGGACTTCTATGCCCGGCGGCAGCGTCCCCTGGATGAGGTGTTGCCTTGGGCGCACATTGCTATCGGCGTCAGCCCGGCCTTCTTGAAGCGGGAATACCAGCGCTCCCTGGAAAGCCGTGCCACGCGCGATTGCCGCACCGAAGCCTGCAACGCCTGCGGGCTGGAACTTGTGCAGATTGCGTGCCGGGAGAAACTGACCGAGACTAGTCAAAAGCCGTAATGGCTACGACTTTGTCCCCTTCGTCGAGGTTCATCAGTTTCACGCCCTGGGTGGCTCTGCTGGAGATCCTGATGCCGCCCTTCGTGGGGTCTTTCTCCCTGACCGGCGTATGAATGACCATACCCTTGGCGGAAATGAGCATCACCTGCTGGGTGAGGGTGACAATCTCGGCGGCGGCGACATCGCCCGTCTTCTCGGTTATCTCGAGGGTCTTGATGCCGCTGCCCCCACGCCCCTGCAAGCGGTAGTCATCTATCGGGGTCAGCTTGCCGTAGCCCTCAACGCTGGAAATCAGCACGTAGCCCTCAGGGAAAGCAACGTCCATCGAGACAAGCTTATCACCCGCGTCGAGCCGGATGCCGCGGACGCCGCCGCTGGTGCGGGAACTGGAGCGCAGGCTGGAAACAACGAAGCGAATCGATTGTCCCTTCTGCGTTATCATAATTACCTGGTCTTTATCACTCGCCAGCGAGGCAGCGACCAGCTCATCCCCCGGCTCTACATTCATAGCGATAAGCCCGTTACTGCGGACGACAGCAAAATTATCCGAAGATGTCTTTTTTATTTCCCCGCGGCTGGTGGCCAGCAGCAAGAAACTATCCGGGACAAGATTGGTCACGGCGACAATCTCGGTGACCCTCTCCGCCTCAGCTATCGGGAAAAGATTAATCACGGCCATACCTTTAGAGGTCCGGGAGGACTCAGGAATCTCATAGCACTTGAGGCGGAAAACCCGGCCCCGGTTGGTAAAGAAAAGCAAGTTATCATGGGTATCCGCCACCGTCAAAAGCCGGACAGCGTCATCCTCTCTGGTGACCATGCCGACGATGCCCTTGCCGCCCCGGTGCTGCACGTTGTAAACCTGGGAGGGTATGCGTTTCACAAAGCCGCGGTTGCTGAGCGTTACGACAACCCTGGCGTGGGGAATCAGGTCTTCCTCACGGAATTCCACCTCTCCCTGGTCGCTAATCTCGGTGCGCCTCTCGTCGCCGAACTTGGATTTGAGAGTCTCTGACTCTTCCTTAATCAGCGCCAGCACCCGTTTCGGATTTGCCAGCAGCTCTTCCAGGTAAGCGATGGTTTTCAAAACCTCGGCATACTCATCGAGGATTCTTTGCCGTTCCAGATTAGCCAGGCGACGCAACTGCATATCGAGAATAGCTTGCGCCTGAATCTGGCTCAGACCGAAACCGGTCATCAGGCTCTGCCGGGCTCTTTCAGCGTTTTCCGATTGACGGATAGTGGCGATTACCTTATCTATCTGGTCGAGGGCAATCTTAAGCCCCTCGAGAATATGAGCGCGTTCCTTGGCTCCCTTCAAATCGAACCGGGAGCGGCGGGTAATCACCTCACGGCGAAAGTCGATAAAATACTGCAGGGCTTCTTTAAGGCTTATTACCCGGGGCTGGCCGTCCACAAGGGCCAGCATATTGACGAAGAAAGCCGATTGCATGGCGGTATGCCGGTAGAGGCTGTTAAGCACCTTCTGAGGCTGAGCATCCCTCTTCAAATCGATAACGACACGGATACCCTGGCGGTCGGACTCATCGCGCAGCTCGCTGATGCCTTCGATTTTCTTGCTAGCCACCAGGGTAGCGATTCTCTCCACCAGGGCGGCCTTGTTGGTCTGATAAGGCAACTCGACGACCACAATCTGGCGGCGTTCTGTCTCGGTGGCTTCGGTGATGTAAGCCTTAGCTTGAACCACGATGCGGCCGTGGCCGGTAGCGTAGGCGCTCTTGATGCCGTCCCGGCCCAGGATGATACCGGCGGTGGGGAAATCAGGCCCTTTGACGAACTGGGTAAGCTCTTCGACTGTGGCCGTCGGCTTATCGATAAGATATGTAATGGCATCAGCAAGCTCGCCCAGGTTGTGAGGCGGGATGCTGGTCGCCATGCCGACGGCGATACCGGCGCTGCCGTTAAGCAGCAAGTTAGGTATCTTTGTCGGGAGCACCAGAGGCTCGGTGAGACTGTCATCGAAGTTAGAGGCAAAATCGACAGTATTCCTGTCGATATCAGCCAGCATTTCTGCGGCAAGCTGAGTCAGGCGGGCTTCGGTATAGCGCATAGCTGCCGGGGGGTCATTATCGACACTGCCGAAATTACCCTGCCCATCGATAAGCGGATAGCGCATCGAGAAAGGCTGCGCCAGGCGCACCATAGCATCATAAACAGAGGCATCGCCGTGAGGATGGTATTTGCCCAGCACCTCGCCGACGATACGGGCGCTCTTCTTGGTGGCGCTATTAAAGGTAATCCCCATGTCATTCATGGCATAGAGAATGCGCCGCTGTACCGGTTTCAAGCCATCCCGCACATCAGGCAAAGCCCGGGAGACGATGACACTCATGGCGTAGTCCAGATAGGAGCTACGCATTTCGGTTTCGATAGCTACCGGCCTGGTCTTGCCTAAAACCATAACTGCCTCCTAATCGTCGCTATCAAACTCATCCTCTTCCTCTTCGGATTCATCAGACAGGATTTCGGTGTCGTCATCCCCAACTATAGCATAGCCCGTATCTCCGGGCAACGCTTCTTCTTCCTCGATGTCCTCAAGTTTACGCCGTATTATTCTCTCGCCTATCCTTTCCTCGATTTCAGGCCGAATAGTTTCGGGACCTCTTGAAGGAAAGGAGGGGTGTCCCACCTGAGTGGGGTGCTGAAATACCTCTCTGATAATGACGCTGACAGCATCTTCCGATGAGCTAATGATAGAGGCGGAATACCGGTTGCCCCCACTCGTCAGTTTAATCAATCGCTGCGCGTGTCTTGGCTCAACCTGACCCAGATACTCACCGCGGTTATTCTCCACTACTAAACGAGGGCCATCTATCTTCAAATTCGCCCGGCTGCCGGCCACCGTCTTGGCCAGTATCTCAGGCGTGGCCAAACGACGCAGGTTGACCACCCCTGCCTTAGCCACCTCCCCGATGAACTGCTGCGGCTCAACCTTACCTTGCTCGCCGGCCACCTTCACTACGGCCTCTTTCAGATGGGATAAACGATTGATATTTTTCCTGGCAATAGCGTTATAAGGATCGACCTTCAGGGCTTTCTCATAGGCTTCCTTTGCCAGGGCGTACTCCCCCAGTTCCATATGTGCTCTACCCAGGCGGTTGTAGGCATCGACGTCATCGGGGAAGCTTTCGACAAAGGTCTTGTTAGCCGTCACCGCTTCCTGCCAGCGACCTTCCATAGCCAGGTCTATAGCCTGTTTGCTGGATAGCCGTCTTAGTTTTGTAGTCTCCTCTTCGCGATATGTCATCCTTTTCCTCTATCAAATATTACAAATAAATACCAATACTACCAATTTTCAATATTTTTATTTACTGGTAGTATTGGTATTATTTGTCTTATCACTCTGTATCCAGTTCAAACGCCCGGTGCAGGGCGCGAACGGCATCGACAACCTGGGACTCTTCGATAATACAGGTTATCCTTATCTCTGAAGTGGAGATAAGCTGTATGTTTATCCTTTTGTCACTGAGTACCCGGAACATCCGGGCGGCATAGCCGGGGGTGTTCTGCATACCGGTGCCGATGACGCTCACCTTGCCCAGCTTCGAATCACTGAGACATTCCCGGGCGCCGATAGACTTGGCAATCGGTTCCACCACAGTCATCGCCTTCTCGAGCTGGCTCTTGGCCACGGTAAAGGTCAAATCTGTAATATTATTGATGCTGGTATTCTGAACAATGGTATCGACACTGATATTGGCCTTGGCTAAGGGTTCAAAGAGAGCCGCCGCAATACCCGGACGGTCGGGCACACCGACCACGGTTATCTTTGCCACGTCCAGGTCGTGAGCGATGCTCCTCACCTTATTGCGTATTTCCATAGATTCCCCCCCATGAATTAAAGTCCCGGGGCTGTTCAAAAAGCTGGAAGCCACACGAATCGGCACGCCGAGAAGCTCGGCCAGCTCAATTGCCCTCGGTTGCACTGCCTTGGAGCCGTAAGTCGCCAACTCCAGCATTTCTTCATAACTAATTTCCGCCAGAGGTATAGCGTCAGGCACGATGCGCGGGTCGGCGGTGTAAATGCCGGCGACATCAGTATAACGTTCACATACTTTTGCCCCGAGACTGCCAGCCAGAGCCACCGCGCTCAGGTCGGAAGCGCCCCTGCCCAGGGTGGTAACATCCATATCCTTGGTAATCCCCTGGAAGCCGGCGACGATGACCACGTTGCCTGCCTTCAGCTCTTTTGCCACGCGCTTAGAATCGACCTTCACAATACGGGCCTGCCGGTAGGCATTATCCGTTCTGATGCCGGCCTGGGCGCCGCTGAGGCTGATTGCCTCACAACCGATAGCTTCCAGCGCCATCGCTAGCAAAGTGCTCGAGACAAGCTCGCCGGTGGACACCAGCGCATCCAGTTCCCGGGCGTCAGGCTGGGACGAAATCTGGTAAGCCAGCTTAATCAGGTCATCGGTAGTATCGCCCATTGCCGAGACGACCACGACTACCTGGTTCCCTTTTTCTTTGGTCGCCGCAATACGCCGGGCGACGTTTTTTATTTTCTCGGCATCGGCTACCGAGGAACCACCATATTTTTGAACGATTAATGCCATATCTTAACGAAAAACTCTAAATACTAATTTCTAAACTCTAAACAAGATACAATAACCAAATATTTTTGGGAGTCGTATCTTGGTCATTTGGACTCTTTACCAACTAATCGGCTCATAATACGATAACCCGCATCAATAATCAAGCCCGTTTTGAGTGCCTCTTTTTCAGTGAACCTTTTGGCCCCATTAGACGTAAAGCCATCCCCCCAGAGCATGAAGGGCACCGGGTCGGGATTATGGGTACGGGTTTCTACCGGGGTGGGGTGGTCGGGCATCACCAGCACCCGGAGAGCATCCTCTTTCCAGGCACGCAGCCGGCTGATAACTTCGCTATCCGTCTTCTCGATAGCCTCTACTTTATCGTTAACCGAGCCGGTATGCCCCGCCTCATCGGTAGCCTCGATATGAATGACAACCAGGTCGTTCTTGTCCAGAGCCGTCAAAGCCCCCTCGGCCTGACCGGCAAAATCATTATCGAGACCGTCTTTCACGCCTTGAATCTGAAGCACGTCCATACCCATCATCCCGGCCAGACCCTTGATAACATCGACGGCTGAAGTAGCCGCTGCCTTAAGCCCGTAAGCCTGTTTGAAGGTGGGCAGAGCCGAGGCTGTGCCGCTACCCCAGAAGAGCCAGATGGTGGTAGCAGGAGATTCCCCTCTTGCCCGCCGTGCCGAATTCACAGGATGCTCCCGCAAAACGGCCTCTGAGCGTTTCATCAGGTCCTGCAGCAGGTCGCTCCCCTGGCCTCGGGGTAGAAATCCGGCGATTGGCTTACCGGAGATATCGTGGGGCGGGGTGCACTCAGCCTGCAGGGTATCTTCCCGGCCAGTTATTTTGGCAATGTGCCGGTAGCTGACACCGGGGTAAAAGTGGAGCTTGTCATTACCCAGAGCTTTATTTAGAGCTTCGATAAGCTGGAGAGCCTCGTCAGTGGGGATATGTCCGGCGCTATAGTCCGCCATCCGGCCGTCCTTCACCGTCACCAGATTGCAGCGAAAGAGAACCTCTCCGGCAGCCACAGGAATACCCATACTCCGGGCCTCGATGGCCGCCCGGCCCAGGCGATGAACGCTTGGGTCATAGCCGAGCACGGACATACAGGCATTAGAGCTGGAAGGCTCCATACCCGCCGGAATGGTGCGCGCCATCCCCAGCACGCCTTTTTGAGCCATCGCATCCAGGTTGTGAGTTTTGGCCAGCTCCAGAGTGGTCTTGCCGCCGCGGTCAGGCAAAGGCAAACCAGCGGCGCCGTCTATTATTAGAACGCAGTATTTCATGCTGTTAACCCTGTTCCCTAAGTTTTATTTTTTTATTAGCTTGCTGTAGAAAGGAAATACCTCTATAATAGTCTCTTGCGGGGCGTAGCGCAGCCTGGTTTAGCGCGCAGCGTTCGGGACGCTGAGGTCGGTGGTTCAAATCCACTCGCCCCGAC
>JACPPR010000089.1 GCA_016190895.1 Chloroflexota bacterium
GCAATGAAGCGGGCCGCCGCCATTGTCACCGACCGCGGCGGGAGAACCGCCCACGCGGCTATTGTTTCCCGTGAGTTGGGCATTCCGTGCGTTGTCGGCGCCGAGTTCGCTACGACGAGCCTGAAAAACGGGCAGGTCATCACTGTCGATGGCAGCAATGGCAGAGTCTTTGCCGGCAGAATTCAAGTCGCCGCCGCGACCAAAGCGCGCGCCCGAGGAGAGATAGTCACCAGGACCAAACTGCTGGTGAACCTGGCGCAGCCGGATATTGTCGACCGCGTGGCGCTGCGCGATGTCGATGGCATCGGGCTGTTGCGGGCTGAGTTTATGGTCGCGCAGATTGGTGAGCACCCGAGCTATATGATTAGCCAGAACCGCGGCAATGAGTTTGTCGATAAGCTCGCTGATGGGTTATCCAACTTCACCAGGGCATTTTATCCCCGCCAGGTAGTTTACCGGACCAACGATTTCAAGACTAACGAGTACCGCTCTCTCAAAGGCGGCGAGAAGTACGAAGAAGTCGAAGAGAATCCGATGCTGGGTTACCGGGGCGCCTCAAGATATATTACCGATGTTGCCACTTTCAAGCTGGAACTGGCCGCCATCAAGAATGTCAGAAAGCAATATGATAACTTGTGGGTGATGATTCCCTTTGTCCGCACCGTCAACGAGCTGGCTAAAACGGTTCAAATTATGAAAGAAGAAGGGCTGGAACGGTCCAAGACCCTCAAAATCTGGATGATGGTCGAGGTTCCTTCCAACGTCATCTTGCTGGAAAAGTTCCTGGCCGTTGGTGTGGACGGAGTCTCCATTGGCTCGAATGATTTGACTCAGCTTACCCTGGGCATCGACCGCGATAGCGCCAAACTGGCCGAGACATTCGACGAGCGCAATGAAGCAGTAATGACCTCTATCGAAAGGGTCGTCAAGGTCTGCAAGAGTATGGGCGTTACCTGCTCCATTTGCGGGCAGGCGCCTTCTGTCTATCCTGAGATTACCGAGAAACTGGTGTCCTGGGGTATCACCTCGGTTTCCGTCAGCCCGGATATGATTGACGTTACCCGGGAGATAATCGCCGGGGCAGAAGCCAAGCTGGGGGTTAAGTAACCAGGTTCACATCCAGCAGAATGCAAACCTCACCCCTGGCCCCTCTCCGTGTACGGAGAGGGGAAAGCCTGCCCTCGACGCAGAAACTTGGTACGCGGGTGAGGTCAAATAACGTGACTGTTGAAAAGCTCCAAATACGCCAGAAGGCCGAGGCCAGGGAGGAAAGCCTCTCGCCCTTTGCGGCAAAGAGCGCTCTATCCCGCGGCAGAGACAAAGCCGAAGAACCCTGTACGGTGCGCACCGCTTTCCAGCGTGACCGTGACCGTATCATCTATTCTAACTCCTTCCGCCGCCTGAAGCATAAGACTCAGGTCTTCATCGCCCCCCAGGGCGACCACTATGTCACCCGTCTCACCCATACTCTGGAGGTCTCCCAGATTGCCCGCACTATCGCCCGCGCTTTGAACCTGAACGAAGATTTGACCGAGGCCATCTCGCTCGGGCACGACCTTGGACACACACCGTTCGGGCACGTGGGCGAAGAGGTACTCAACGAGCTTTACCTGCCCGGCTTCAGGCACAATGAGCAAAGTCTGAGAATCGTGGAGGTGCTTGAAAACAACGGCCAGGGGCTTAACCTCACCTGGGAGGTGAGGGACGGCATCCTGAACCACTCCAAGACGGGCGAGAAAATCATCAAAGGCGGCGGGCAAGCCAGTACGCTTGAGGGCAGCATTGCCCGCATTGCCGATGTGGTGGCCTACGTCAACCATGATATAGATGATGCCATCCGGGCTGGCAACATCACCGAAGACGATTTACCCGTTCCTGCTACTACCGTGTTGGGTCACTCCAACCGCGAGCGCATTAACACGCTGGTCTGTGATATTATCGAACAGTCATGGACTGTGGCACAGAGCCTGCCCCGTACCCGATACGGGGCCTCCGTGCCTGTGCGTAGGCCTACCATTCAAATCTATCATACCGATTCTATCGGCACGAAAAAGCATGAAATTACCCCTCACCCCAACCCTCTCCCGCAAGGGGAGGGGGGGAGGTATTTCGTCACAATGAGTCCGAAAGCCCTGAAAGCCACCAACACCCTGCGGGACTTTCTCTTCGAGCATGTCTACAATAGGGAGGCTACGCGGAAAGAAACGGAAAAAGCCAGAGAAATTGTCCGCCAGCTATATGCTTACTTCAACAAACACGAAGACAAGCTCCCGCCGGAGTTTCGTCCTGCCCTGAGCTTGCCGAATGGCCGTGGAGTCGATGAAAGAGAGCGGTGCGTGGTTGACTACATCGCCGGCATGACCGACCAGTATGCTACAAAAATGGCGGGGGAGATAAGCGCTGAGGACGGGATAAAATGAAGTATCAAGCCGTCATTTTCGACCTTTTCGGGACGCTGATTAGAAACATCACGGTGGAGGAGTACGAGGTTGTCTTACGCCGCATGGCCACGGTATTGTCTGCCCCTCAGGACGATTTTGCCAGGCTCTGGCATGGAACTTTTAACCATAGGTGCACTGGCATCTTAAAATCACCGGAGGAGAACATCGAATACGTCTGCCGGGAGTTGGGAGTGTCTGCAGAAGATGGCCGAAAGAGTGAAGCCGCAAGGATGAGATATGAGCAGACCATTAGAATGCTGATTCCTCTGCCGGGGGCTATTGAAACCCTGAGGAGGTTGAGAGCGGAGGGATATAAGACCGGGCTGGTAACTGATTGCTCTGAGGAAACGCCTTCTATCTGGAATGAAACGCCCTTTGCTCACCTGTTTGGGGTAACCATCTTCTCCTGCAGGGTGGGGCTGAAGAAGCCTGACCCTCGCATCTACTATCTGGCTGCGGAAGGCTTAGGGGTTATGACAGGGGCTTGTCTCTATGTCGGAGATGGAAGTAGCAACGAACTCACCGGGGCATCAACCGTGGGTATGCACGCTGTGTTGATTCGCGACCCGCAGGAGGAAAGCGGTGTTCCTCACCGCGTTGAAGCAGAAACGGAGAGGTGGAAAGGTCCAGTGATTACATCGCTGGAAGAAGTGCTCGAACTCGTAAAATGAAGAGATTCAGTGTCGTAAGCGTAGATATGTTCGGGACGCTGGCAAATGGCGATAGTATAGCGCCTTTAGTCTGGCGGGCCTTCTTGAAAGACAGGTATACGGATAAACTGGGACGACAATGCTGGAACCGGGCTTCACAACTGGTGTTCCAGCTTTATGACCAGGTCGTTCGAGAAAGACGCTACGTCGCGCCAAAGGTGATTTATGAACAATGCTACCGTCAGCTATTTCCTGAGATTGGGCTTGATTTTGACCCGGCTGAAGCGGCGCGGATACTGGCTCACCAGCAGTCTTTCAGTCAGCCTTTTGCCGATGTTGCGCCATTCCTCGAATCGGTGGGCAAGCATTATCCGATATGCATATCGAGTGATACCGATGAAGACATGCTCGGACAATTGAGACGGCTTCATCCATTTGATAACGTCTTTACCTCGGAAAGCTTAGGTACATACAAAGCTGGCGTTGGCGGAGAATTCTTCGCGGCCGTTATCGCCTATTATCACGAAGAGCCGGGGCGAATAATTCACATCGGAGACTCGGTCTACGATGTTACTGGCGCCAACGAAGCGGGCATCGTTACCTGCTGGCTGAACAGGAACAGCAAGACATGGTCGCACGATACAAAACCGGATTACGAAGTCAAGTCATTGGCTGAGGCTGCCGCGATTCTGGGAATCGAATCAATTAGTTGATGTTAGGTGCTATAATAACGTTGCCCGCATGGTCTGTGATTTCAACTTGAAGGCGAAGTATTTAATGGATAGCAAGACAATCTCTCAGCGCTTCAGCGTGTCTAAAGACCGCCTGGCCGAGTTCTGCCGCCGCCACCATATCAGGAAGCTGGCGCTCTTTGGCTCCGTGCTGAGGGATGACTTCCGTCCTGATAGTGACGTGGATGTGCTGGTGGAATTTGAACCGGGCCACGTTCCCGGGTTCGGCATCATCGATATCGAGAGCGAGCTTTTCAAACTGGTAGGGCGGAAAGTAGATATCCGCACAGCCGGCGACCTGAGCCGCTATTTCCGTGACCGCGTGGTAAAAGAAGCCAGGGTGGAATATGCCGCAGTTTGTAGGGCGAGCGTAGCCCAACGCACGAAACCACAAAAGGGATAACGTGGCACAGGCGTCCCGCCTGTGCAGGACTCGCAGGCATGGAGGCCTGCGCCACTGGTAGAAAAGAAACATTTTCACCAGGTTCACGTTTGTCATATTAGAGGCCGGCAAGAAAAAATTGTCGGCGGGCATTCCAAAAACCGTCATGAGAAGTAGTATAATTAGCTTATGAGCGCCATCGACGAAGTTAAACAGAAAACCGATATTGTCGAGCTTATCGGGCAGTACACCACGCTGAAGAAGGCGGGGCGGAACCTGAATGCCCTCTGCCCCTTTCACAGCGAGAAAAGCCCCTCCTTCTTTGTCTACCCCGAGCAGCAAAGCTGGCACTGCTTCGGCGCCTGCAGCACGGGCGGGGATGCCTTTTCCTTTTTGATGAAAAAGGAGGGGTTGGACTTCGGGGAAGCGCTGCGCCAGCTTGCCCAGCGGGCCGGGGTGGCGCTGCCGACCAGAGTCGAGCGCGATACGCAGAGGGACGCAAATGACAGGCTCCATCAAATTAACGAAGCCGCCGCACTGTATTTCCACAATTTGCTGCTCAATTCTCCGGCTGCGGAAAAAGCCAGAAGCTACCTGGCGGGGCGGGGGCTAAACCAGAAAGCAATCACTGATTTCCAGCTCGGCTACGCCCTGAATAGCTGGGAAGCGCTAAAGCCGTACCTGCTGGAGAAAGGCTTCAAAGAGAGTGAAATGGTCGAAGCCGGTCTGTTGGTCTCTACCGAAGACGGCAAGACCCACGACCGCTTCCGCAATAAGATAATCTTCCCCATTTGGGAGAGCCGGGGACGGGTCACCGGTTTCGGCGCCAGGGTGCTGGATGATTCTCTGCCCAAGTATGTCAATTCACCTCAGACCCCGCTCTTTGATAAGAGCGGCACTCTTTACGGCATCAATCTGGCCTCACCGGCCATCAGGCAACAGAACCTGGCTGTTATCGTGGAAGGCTATATGGATGTCATTGCCGCTCACCAGTACGGTTTAAATAACGTGGTAGCCTCGATGGGGACGGCCATAACCGACAAACAAATAACCTTGCTAAAGAAGCTGACCAAAAATATACTGCTGGTCCTCGACCCGGATGCCGCCGGTGAAGAAGCAATGCTCCGCTGTATCCAGTATGAAGATAAATTCGATATCGAGATGAGATTCGTCATTCTGCCGGCGGGGAAAGACCCCGATGATATTATCAAAGAAGACGTTCAGACCTGGCAGAAGTTCATCACCGATGCCTTGCCTGTTGTCGATTACACCGCTAACATAGACAAAGAACATGCCATAGACAGGCTGATACCACTCATCGCTGGCACGCAAGACGGACTCCGTCGCCACCGCTATCTTATGCAACTTGAGAAGGTAACAAAAATACGATATGCCAAACTAGAATCGACAGTGGAGGCGTTCCGCAGCCGGCAGACAATAAGAAAACCGAACGTGAAACCGACAGCCCGCACTAGCAAAACCATCGTCTCCAGCCCTCTTGAAGAAGAGTGCCTTGCCTTGCTGCTGCAGCATCCCGAGCTTAAAAAAATCAATGTTGAACTTTTGCCCGACTATTTCGAGGGCAGCGCCAATCGCGAGATTTTCTCCGCCTGGTGTCAGGTTGGCGAGCCGGATAGTCTCAGAGATAAACTGGATACGGCGCTCCATGACTTTCTTGACGCTCTACTCAACAGGCCTGTACTAGCCACCCGCATCGAAGAGCGGTATAATAGATATGTACTTCGCCTGCGGGAAGAGTTTCTCAGAAATCTGGAAAGAAAGAGAGCCGCCGTATTTGCTCTCGAAGCCGAATTGAAAGGCAGCGGCGCCGACCTCGATAAACTTAAGGAAGAGGGAATCGAAGTCAGCGCCGGCCTGCGAGAAGTCTTCACCCGACAGTCCAGAGGCGGGCGGCCGGGCCCTCAAAAGAATCCTTCAGGGTGAATCCCCGATATTGCCTGAGGCACCGAGCAAAGGAGATAGGAAAATGGACTTAGATACCAATACGTTTGACAGCCCGGAAGAGTTTGTGCCCGAGCCGGAGGAAGAAGCTGAACTACTTGCACCGGAAGACCTGGAAGGCGCGCTTAAGTCGGCCAAAGACCTTGAGATGGAAGCAGCTCTGGAACAAATGGAAGAGCAGGAAGTGGCCGATGACCCGGTCCGCCTCTATCTCCATGAAATCGGCAAGGTGCACTTGCTTACGGCCAAGGATGAAAGAATCTTAGCCCAGAAGATAGAGGCCGCCAAACATATTCGCGATATTAAACGCGCCTATCAGGAGAAAAATGGCAAAGCCCCTTTGGCAACCGATGTGATACTGGAAATGCTCAGGCAAATTTCACAGAGCGCCAGTGTCATTCCCATGCTTCAGGAGCAGCTCAATTTACAGCTGACCAACAATTTTAAGAAGAGCATCGCCGACCCCAAGTTATGCCACAGTATCGAGGATGTCTTAGACCAGCAGCTAATCCAGGTTATGGCGGGCAAGACCGGTAATTTCTTGCCTGAGACGGAGCGAATGCTCATTGGCCTCTCCTTGAATTGCAGCCTGTTGCCGGAAACAGTACTTGGCGGCGTAATCGGAGATGATGTCTCGATAGCCGACCTTGAAAAGCTGGTCGAGAAGGACTCGTTCAAGAAGTCTCTGAGGACCGTTGAAAAGCAGGTCGAGGAGCATTTTAACCAGGTCGAGTACGAGGCGGAAAAAGCGGAAAGCCATCTTGTCGAAGCGAATCTGCGCCTGGTAGTCAGTGTCGCCAAGAAACATATCGGACGGGGTATGTCCCTGCTCGACCTGATTCAAGAGGGTAACATCGGGTTAATCCGGGCCGTGGAGAAATTCGACCACCACCGGGGTTATAAATTCAGCACCTACGCCACCTGGTGGATACGCCAGGCGATTACCCGGGCTATTGCCGACCAGGCGCGCACTATCCGCGTGCCCGTCCACATGATAGAGACGATTAACAAGCTGCTAAGAGTGAGCCGCCGCCTCGCCCAGGAATACGGGCGGGAGCCTAACTCCAAGGAAATCGGCGATATTATGGACCTGCCGCCGAGCAAAGTGAGAGAAATAGTCAAAGTCGCCCAGCTCCCGGTATCGCTGGAAGCGCCTATCGGTGAAGAGGAAGACAGCCACCTCGGTGATTTTATCGAGGACCGCAATGCCTTACCGCCGGTCGATGCTGCCTCCAAACAGCTGCTCAAGGAACAAATCGAAGAGGTGTTGACAGCTCTTACCCCGCGCGAGCAGCGCGTACTCCGGCTGAGATTCGGGCTTGAAGACGGGCGGAGCCGCACCCTGGAGGAAGTCGGACAGGAATTTAATGTCACCCGGGAACGGATTCGCCAGATAGAAGCCAAGGCTCTCCGCAAGCTCCGCCACCCATCCCGCAGCCGCAAACTGAAGGACTATCTGGAATAAGGCAA
>JACPPR010000091.1 GCA_016190895.1 Chloroflexota bacterium
ACCAATCGTAGCGGCAGGCACCACACCGTCGTTTGCCTCGCCGGACCCTCCAGCTCTTGGTGTGTTGGCACCGAGGGCATCTGATCTTCTCTCCCATGCCACCATTCTCCCACAGGTGGCTCTTTTGCGACTATACCCTTAATTAATACGCTGACTATCATTAAGCATCCGGATACCGAAGACCCGGTTTTGGCCCTGGATTATGGCGGACTACACGCTGCAGAGGGTTTACTCCTCGCCAGATACTTTATGTTCCTTCAGGTGTATTTCCATGACATAAGAGTGAGCTATGACATACATTTGACGGATTTCTTGGCTAAATGGCTTCCTGGTGGCAAGTTCCCCTCTAACCTCGCCGAATACCTTAAATATGACGACATAGTCGTTCAAAGCCACATAAACGGTGCCGCAGACGACCCTACATCACCACAGCACTTAGAAGCCCAGCGCCTGACGCAGAGGCGGCACTTCCGGACCGCGTACGAAGTGCTGCCCCTCCTCCGGGAAAAAACTCCCGATATCTTCCAAATCCTGGTCAAGGAAGCTGAAGCTCAGTTCGGCAAGGACCGCATACGTAGCAAAGAGTCTCAAACGGAGTTTAGTTCACTTGGCGA
This sequence comes from Chloroflexota bacterium, assembly GCA_016190895.1. Lineage (GTDB taxonomy): Bacteria > Chloroflexota > Dehalococcoidia > Dehalococcoidales > UBA2162 > JACPPR01. The sequence goes on from JACPPR010000091.1 coordinate 615, forward strand.
TATCCTGGTTGTAACCGACAACGGCCCTGTCAACATTTTGCATGCCTCAGACGTGATTCGGGGGCTCAAGCCTAGATGGCTTGGGAGGATCTACACCGAAAAGAAGCTGACTAAAGAGGTTCACGATTTCTGCGAGTCCATAGTCAAGCGTACAACAGGATAAGGGGGAACGCATGGACAAGATCGCTAGGCTAGCACTGCTCACGTACATCGTGAAAACGCTGAATAAGAAATGGTCACCTACGCAACATAGTTGGCCAGCTAGGATCCACATCCAAAAGAGTGTTTTCTTCGCACAATTGGCCTGCAACGTCCCGTTCAGCTTTGAGTTCCACATCCATCAATACGGTCCATATGCAGCTGAACTTGATGTAGCAATTGCTGAACTACAAGCCATCAATGCCGTCGGCATGGAACCGATTCCTCCGTATGGGCCTAGATATTTTCCAGGCTCGTCTGCTGATGTGCTCCTCAAGTACGGTAACAAACTCATCAAAAGCTACGAGAGCGCTTTGAACACCGTGTGCGACCTGGTAATCCAAAAACAGAGCAGGCAGTTGGAATTAATCTCTACTATCGCCTACATAGACGAACATCTTCCTGGAGAAAATGAGACCACCAAAGATGAACTGGTCAGGCGTCTAAAGCCCCATTTCTCAAAACTGGACATTAAAACAGCTCGGGAAGAGTGGCAACAATGGCGTTCTGCTTTCCGATCGCGAGCCGTTTCGGCTTAACGGGCTTGAGCCGTAATTTTCAACTTTGCCTTCCTTGAAGTCAAAACGGGCTGCTCATGCCTGCAGGGACAAGCCAAAATAGTAGTCTGTTTCGTTCGACTAGGTACTGACTCGGCTAGTAGCGAGTTCCCCTCCCTTTCTTCTACTATTCTCATGTAAACCATTTCTCAGAGGCTTGTCTCATGCCTCGCGGCGGCAGGCGCCCCGGCGCCGGCGCACCCATCGGTAATCTCAACGCCCTCCGCCACGGGCGTACCTCCCCACGCCTCCGCCACCTCCTCCTTCAGCTTCACCAGCACCCCTCCTTCCGCGAGCTCTTCTTCCTCCTTGCCCGCTCCCGCCGGCCCCGTGTCCCCGCCCCATCCCTGCCCAATGCCTACGCCCACCTCCTCGCTTACCTCATCGTCTCCTCCCATTTCGGCTCCCTTCAGCCTCTCGCCGTCGAAAAGCTCCTCCTACGGCGCCCCGGCATTCAATCAAAACTCGACCCTCCCTCACCTTCAGGCCCTCCTTCACCCTCGCAAAAAATCCTCCCCAACAATCAAAAACACCCTGTGCTATACTTGACGGAAACCGAGGCCCCTGCGCCTCGAAACAGCGGGGTCTGACATGCGTACCTTCCGCATCGCCCTCGCCCAGGTCAACCCCACCGTCGGCGACCTGGAAGGCAACCGGGACAAGGTCCTCCGCTACATCCAGGAGGCCCGCTCCCTCGCCGCCGACCTCGTCGCCTTCCCCGAGCTATGCGTCACCGGCTACCCCCCCGAAGACCTCCTCTTCAAGCCCGCCTTCCTCCACGACAACGCCCGCATCACCCAGGAGATCGTCGCCCGCTCCCAGGGCATCTCCCTCGTCCTCGGCTTCGCCAATACCTCCAACGGCGAC
>JACPPR010000090.1 GCA_016190895.1 Chloroflexota bacterium
CAGAACAACGTGAAGAACTACTCAGAGCATTGAAAGCCCGTTTTGAGAAAAACATGAACCGCCATAAAGGTCTTGAATGGGCTAAAGTACAAGCAAAGCTGGAAGCTAATATTGAAAAACTGTGGTCGCTCAATGAAATGGAGAGAACCGGCGGTGAACCGGATGTTGTCGGTCATGATAAAAAGACGGGCGAATATATTTTTTATGATTGTTCAGCGGAAAGTCCTAAAGGCCGCAGAAATGTTTGTTACGACCGTGAAGCGCTCGAGGCAAGGAAAGAATTTAAGCCAAAAGATAACGCTATTGATATGGCAGCTGCCATGGGTATTGAGCTTTTAACGGAAGAACAATATCGGGAGTTGCAGAAACTCGGAAATTTCGATACGAAAACGTCGAGCTGGATAATAACACCTTCTGAGATTAGAAGACTCGGCGGCGCCCTCTTTTGTGACCGTCGCTACGACACTGTCTTTGTGTATCACAACGGTGCAGAATCCTACTATGCCGCCAGGGGGTTTCGTGGCTCGCTGAGGGTCTAAATTTTGCACAGTAGCGTAGGGTGGGCTGAGCCGCGCCGAAGCCCACCCTTGTTCCCAACCGGTGGTAGGCTGCCTTTCAGGAGTAGATGGATTGAAATGCAGCCCAACACCCCCTCTCCCTTTGGCAAAGGGAGATACAGAGGGATTTAGCAACAAAGGTGGGCTTCGGTGTGGCTCAGCCTACCATTGTTACGCTACTGGGATCGCGACCGAGACAGCCACGTAACCGAATGAATTCGCTCAACAAGGAGGTTGGCAATGAGTCTAACAAGTTTCGTAGAGTCTCCGGAAGTCAAGGCCAGGTTGAGAGATGGATACCCGACTCCGAAAATCCAATGCACCAAAAGCATACAGGTAGAACCTAGCACCACAAGTTACAGCTTGACTGGCACAGCCTTTGACTATCTTATGCGATTCTGGATAGAAACTCTTAATCCTAATGCCAAGACCGAAGGCTGGGTCGCCGAAGACGCGGTGGAATTGTTGGAGTCAGGCCAATTACCAGCCCCGGCGTCTATCAAGAGAACTGCCCGGAAAATGCTCGATAGCGCTATGGTATGTCACTCTGATTATCTTAAGACATGCAAATTGAATGATGACATTATTTCGGCGGCAATTCAATTGGCTCAATTGGATCCGATATACCGCGCACTCGCCATTGACCCAAACATGGGCAAAGTAGACAAGGCGATTATCGATGAAATGAGAAGAATGCTCCAACTGGCCAAGCCCGAAGAATTCACCGCCAAGTCATATTGTGCTCTCAACCCAACTTTCGGGGAAGCTTCCGTTCTTGTTGGAGGCGCAGACGCTGACCTCATAATCGACGACACTATGATAGATATCAAGACGATTAAGTCTGGCAAGATGGATACAGGCCAGTTTCACCAACTGATTGGGTATTTCATTTTAAACCATCTCGGTGGCGTGAATGGCAAAAACATCAAAATCAACTGCTTGGGGATTTACTTTTCTCGTTATGGGGAATTAGTAACCTTTTCAACAAAAAACATCGTCACCGACAAGTTCCCCCAGCTCGTAAAATGGTTCAAGGACACGGCGGAAAGTCAGGCACACCCTTAAACTTGGCTCTCCAAGAGTGGCGTTGAGTGGCCTGAGCCGCAGCAAAGCCCACCATCATTCCTAAATCCCTCTGTATCTCCCTTTGCGAAAGGGAGAAGGGTCGGCCGCCTTTCAACGCAAAAGGGGGTGAAGAGATGCAAGCAAAAATGCAGTGAGCAATTGAAGAATACGAAGAGTTTCAGGTAGAGACGGGTGGACAGGATGTGCTTGTTACCTGGTTTCCTTCCCACGATGTGCCGGAGGGGAAACGTCATGGGTCCGCTGGCATTTGTGTGACGGATAGTGATGAAATCGTGTTGATTACGCCAGATGGAAAGAACTGGGGATTTCCTGGAGGTAGACCGGAGGGCGATGAGTCCTGGGAGGAAACGCTCCGGCGGGAGGTGAAAGAGGAAGCGTGCGTGGAAGTCAGAGATGCGAGGTTGCTAGGATTTGGACGAGGAGAATGTATCAGGGGACACGAAAAGGGGCTGGTGCTGGTGCGCTCCATCTGGTTGGCGAGGGTACAGCTCAATGAGTGGGCACCCGAACCCGTCGCCGGGAACATGGAATTAATTTTAGCGCGCAAACTGGTTTCACCTGGCAGGATTCTTCGGGAATTCGAATCGGACGTTCTTCTTCCATTCCATCACCGCGCACTCATTGTCGCCGGTCTATTGAAAGCTTAGTAGGGTGGGCTGCGTTTCACTTAACCCAAGCTACAGGTTAGCCATGATTACCGAACGTGTTGATATGGAGCCAGCTAAAGTCAGGGCGGTCGGCGCCGACCTTCGGCGGTATCCCTTCGGGCACGCCCAATGCCAGAACAGTGGCAAGCTCGTGTGTATCCGGAACAGCCAGCAGCTTCTCGACTGTCGTTTTGTACTCCCCCCCGAAGATGGACATCACGCAGCCGTAACCCTCAGCCCAGGCCGCTAACGCGATATTCTCGGCGGCCGTCCATGCCGCCGCCGTAGCCAGTCCACCCTTGCGAATGCAGATGGCAACCACGCTCGAGTTCTTGTACAGCCCCTGCTCTATCGCCACCCGCCGCGGGCCGCCCCTCAGCCCTTCCATCTTGCCCTTCTGCTCCGCGATGCCATCGATAATCTTCAGGTCTTCAATGATGATGAACTCCCAGGGCTGTGAGTTGCTGGCTGATGGCGCTCGCGAACCGGCCCGGATAAGCCGGCGCAGCATCGGCTCCGGCACTTTGCCGGTAAACTGGCGAATTGTCCTTCTCTTTTCGATTGCTTCCCAGACGTCCATGCTGGCTCTCCTTTTTTTTGCTGCGTTTGCAATGGGCGCGTTTACGAGCGCCTCATTCCATGCCTTTCCTGTAATAACAAACCAGGAATATCTTCCCTTGTTTGAGAGGAATCTCAATTTCCTTCACTTTCTTTAGCCCCTGTGTTCCGGCCATTCCAGTGAAGGTTTCCGGATTTATCAGGTGCATTACCGTCCCGAGAGTCTTCAGGCTGGTAAAAGGTGTGTCTGAAATCATTTGCGATTCAGGGCTGTTGACCTGCAAGACTACCACGAGTGTCCCATTCACCTTTAGCCATTTGGAAATTCGTCCCAGCAGATTCTTAAAATCAACGTATTCAAAAACCAACGCAGCGTATATCAAATCGAAGGCGTTGTTCGGATGAGCAAACGTGTTCAGGTCCGAACAGACCAATTTGAGCATGGGCAATTTAGAGCCGTGTCTGGTGCGCAGAATCGCCAAATATTCTGGGTTGATATCTATTCCCAGTAGTCTTTCGACCGCCTGGGAGTCGATGTGTTCAAAACCATTTCCGGTACCGCATCCCAGCACAGCCAGAGCTTTTGAAGGTACATCATTTAACACATTCTCAAATATGCGGTTGAGTACAGATAGCTGGCCGACCTGCTGCGAATTCATGTGCCCCTCGTAGTCGGAGGCCGGAATGGAAAGCCAGGGATTCTTATCGTTCCTGGTCATTTCTGTCGTCTACCTCATTGCCCCTTGAGAGAGAATTCAGAGCTTGTCCTGAGCTTGCCGAAGCCTTTACTTATCTGATTTGTGGTGGGTTTCACCCACCCTACCAAGACTTGAAGTCTGAAGAGTCATCATCTGCCGTATTTCAGCTTGGCGTACAGAAGAACGGCTATGATGACCAGCGCGATGGCGTTCCATAGAATGACCGGACCAAGTGAAAGAAGAATTCCATAAGACAACCAGACCACGACGCCTACCAGCAGCATTAGTGTAAAGAGCAGGCTTATTTCCCTGGCGCTTTTCATTCGAAAGACGCGGATAATCTGCGGAACATAACAGCACGTAGTCAGCACCCCACCTATATAACCAAGATACTCTGGCAACCTGAGACCCTCCTCTAACACATAATCAGTCGTGCCCCGATTACATCGGGGCACCATCAAGCATGAAAATAGCCATCCGGGGCGTCATTCTGGCGAAGGCCAGAATCCACAGGTCCCTTCCCTGGATTCCAGCCTGCGCTGGAATGACGGACCAAATGCACCGGAAACGGCCTGCCCTGGTCTGCAAAGAAAACTACCCCGCCAGCATCTTTTCAATGGGCGCGAGGGCCTTGAGGCGGATTCTTTCCGGCACCTTGACCTGGTGGGTCATATTTTCGAGAGACCAATACACGCTCTCGAGCGTGGTCAGCTTCATCCGGGGGCAGACCGCCTGTTCGGTCACCGGGATAAACCGCTTGCCCGGGTTTTCTTTCTTCAAGCGGTGCAGCAGGCCGATTTCCGTGCCGACGATTATCTCTTTTGCCTCGCTCTCACGGGCGAAGCGTATCATGCCGCCTGTACTCAAAACAAAATCGGCAATATCGGTCACCTCGGTGCGGCATTCCGGGTGGGCGATTACCTTTGCCTGCGGGTATTCCGCTCTCAGCCTGATAATATCCCGCGCCTGGATGCGGGCGTGGGTGGGGCAATAGCCGGGCCAGAGAATCACATTCTTGTGGCCGGTCTGTTTGGCTGCCCAGGAGCCCAGGTACTGGTCGGGGACGAACATAATCTGCTGGTCGAGCGGGTATTTTTGCATAATCTTGACCGCGTTAGCCGAGGTGCAGCAGATATCGGACTCAGCCTTGACCGCCGCCGGCGTATTGACATAACAAACAACCACCGAGTTCGGGTATTCTTTCTTTTTTTCACGGAGGCGGGGGGCCGTAATCATATTGGCCATCGGGCAGCCGGCGTGTATTTCAGGAAAGAGCACTATCTTGTTGGGATTGATAATAGAGGCCGTCTCCGCCATAAAATGGACGCCGCAGAAGACGATGACATCGGCGGTGGTAGCAGCGGCTTTCTGGCTCAGCTCCAGGGAATCGCCGACGAAATCGCCTATATCCTGCACCTCGCCCAACTGGTAGTTGTGTACCAGAAAAACAGCATTCCTCTTTTTCTTGAGGGCTGCAATCTTGTCCAGGAGTTCCTGGGGAGCATTCTGGTCTCTATACTGTGTCATTAGTATTTACCTTCATTCATATTGACTGTATTCACTCCCCCCTGTTACATGATTAGCCTCTGGGGAAAAATCCCTCTCCTTCTCCCTTTACGAAACGGAGAGGCCTACCTGGCACGTCCTTTCGTTACAGGTATCCCTCTTTCGTAAAGAGGGATTAAGGGAGATTTTGTTCCCGTAGCGTTTCCGCAACTAGGTAGTGGCTATCCTCCAGTCGTTGGTGTAGACGTTCACGCGCTTGCCTCTGGCGAAACCGCACAGCGTAATGCCAAGCTCGTTGGCCAGCTTCACGCCGAGGTCGGTCGGGGCGGATTTTGAAATGATGATGGGGATATTTCTGCGCGAGACCTTGAGAAGTATCTCTGAGGAAATTCGCCCGCTCGTTACTATTACCTTGCCGTCCGTGTCTATGTCCTTCAGCAGGCATTCACCGAAAATCTTGTCCACGGCATTGTGGCGGCCGATGTCCTCATTAAAGACGAGGATACTCTTGTTGTCGCAGAGAGCCGCGCTGTGCACGCCGCCAGTCGTCCGGTAAAGCTCGGAGTGGTGCTGAAATTCCCGGACGAGCGCGGAAACTTCGTCAGCGGAGATTTTCGTTTTCGATTCTACTATGGTGCGCTTTTGCACGTCGGCGGCGGTATAGAAGGACGCCCCCCGACCGCACCCAGAGGTTATCAGGCGCTTGAAGAGAAGCTCGTTGGCCATTGTTATCTCTTCTGTGGTCTCCACCCGCACCACCCCCCGCCCCTCATCAATGGCTATTTGTTTGATATCAGACTTCTTTTCGAGCAGCCCTTCGGAGGCAAGAAAGCCGATGGCTAAGTAGTTCAGGTCTTTGGGCGTGCAGAGGAGCGTTACCAGCTCCTGGTTGTTGAGGATGATGGTGACCGGTGCTTCCCGGGCGACCACATCATCCTGGTGGGCGCGGCTTTCCTCGGTGATTTTAAGTATGGGGACTGTGGCTATTTCATTTGGCATTTACAACGGCCTTTATCTCATCCCCCGCCTTCACCGTCCCCCCGCGAATTACCTTGGCGAAGATGCCTTCTTCAGGCATGATGCACTGGCCTACCTTGTAATAGATGGAACACTTGGTGTGGCATACCTTGCCGATTTGCGAGATTTCAAGCACCACCTCCGGTCCCACCTTAACCTCGCTGCCCACCGGCAATGAAACGAGGTCTATCCCCTCTGTGGTCAGGTTCTCACCGAAAGAGCCAGGTCCGACATCGATGCCGAGGTCTCGCATCTTCTTGATGCTTTCCGTCGCCATTAGGCTGACCTGGCGGTGCCATTCGCCGGAGGCGTGGGCATCATCGGTCAGCCCGTAGTTCTCAATGAAGACCCCCTCTTTGATGTCTTTCTTGCTGGTCCTCTTGTGCTCGCTCCAGCAGACAGCCAGTATCTTTGCCATTTGTTACTCCTTTGTCCTATCTATAATTCCCCCGCCCAGCACCACGTCCCCCCGGTAAAAGACCACCGTCTGCCCCGGCGTAATCGATAGCTGGGGCGTCTTGAAATTTACATAAACCTTATCTTCGTCTATTGGTGTTACCGTAGCTTCGGCCTCCTGGTGGCGGTAACGTATTCTCGCCTCGACCTCGATGGGCTGCTCCGGCTTCTCGATAGCTATCCAGTTCAGTCCTGAGGCGATAAGCCCATTATGATATAGTTCCTCTTTGCTGCCTACGACAATAGTATTGTTTTCCGCATCGATATCGGTAACATATTGCGGCTTTTCGGCGCTTATGCTCAATCCTTTGCGCTGGCCGATAGTATAAAAAGGGATGCCCCGGTGCTCGCCCAGGGTATTCCCCTGCTTATCCACTATCGGGCCGGCCGGTGCTGCCGCGATAAGCGACTGATACCCGCCGGCGATGAAATCCTGGCTCTCCGGCTTGTCGCTGACCGGTAAACCGAAATCGCTGGCCATCTTTCTTATTTCGCTCTTGGTATAATCTCCAAGCGGGAAAAGCGCCTGCCTGAGTTGCTCCTGGCTTAACGAGGAAAGGAAATAAGACTGGTCTTTGCTCAGGTCCTTCGCCTTTTTAAGCAGATAGCGGCCTGTGTCCCTACTATATTTTACTCTGGCATAGTGTCCGGTGGCAAAATAATCGAATTCGATGCCGCTCTGCCGGGTCTTGTCCATTAGGGCGCCGAACTTAACGGTGCGGTTGCACTTCCAGCATGGGTTCGGTGTTCTGCCTGAAAGGTATTCCTGGCAATAGAAATCAAGCACTTCGGTCTTGTATTCCTGTCTCAGGTCGAAAACATAGAAGGGGATGCCGAGAATTCGAGCTACCTTCCTGGCGTCCTCGATATCTTCGGCTTCTCCGGGCCCGTAGCAGGCGTGGTGACTGCCTTCTTCCAGCGTGGCATCCCCGCCCCATATCTGCATGGTCACCCCGCTCACCTGGTAGCCTTCTTTTTTAAGCAAAGCCACCGCCACGGAAGAGTCCACCCCACCGCTCATCGCCATCACCACTTTGGTCTTGTTGTTCAATACTTTCATTCGTTTTACGCCGAAAATAACAAGCTCTTTGTAACTCACGACCTGTCAGGGCGGGCGGGTTCGAAACCCGCCCCTACACCTCTAGTTCCCTCTCCCTTTGACGGGAGAGGGTTAGGGTGAGGGTGAAACACTTGGAATCATTTGACCGTAATTACTCCCCTTGGTTCTCTGACTACCTCGCCGATAATCGCCGCCTCGACCCCGGCCTGTCTTAATCTGCCCATCAGCCGTACTGCTTTTCCAGGCGCTAAAGAAATCAGCAGGCCCCCCGAGGTCTGGGGGTCGAACAGGACGTCCTGCAAATAAGCCGGCACTTTACCGCTGACTTTTACGTGTGATGAGTAAAACTCCCGGTTCCGCTGCAGGCCGCCCGGCCCGATACCCTGTTTGGCAAACTCGATGGCCTCAGGAAAGATGGGCAGCGATGCCAGGTCGATGTTAAAACCAACCCGGCTGTTCTCGGCCATCTGGCCGGCGTGCCCGACGAAACCAAATCCGGTGATATCGGTGCAGGCATGAACGCCAACCTCCTGCATCAGCTCCGAGGCTTTATCATTTAGGGTTAGCATGGACTTGGTAATCTCGGCGATTGTCTGCTTGTTTGTCTTCCCGGCTTTCAGGGCGGTGCTGATAATGCCGACTCCGAGAGGTTTGGTGAGAATAAGCTCATCGCCAGCTCTGGCGCCGCCATTGGTCAGCATCTTCTTAGGGTGTACGGTGCCGGTAACCGCCAGCCCGTATTTAAGCTCTATGTCGTCGATGCTGTGCCCGCCGATTAAAACTACCTTGGCCTCGACCATCTTGCTGGCGCCTCCCTGGAGAACGGCTTGCAGTACCGATATGTCCATAGTCTCGGTCGGGAAGCAGACGATATTCATCGCCGTCAGCGGCTTTGCGCCCATAGTATAAATATCACTCAGGGAATTAACCACGGCAATCTGTCCGAAGGTGTAGGGGTCATCGACCACAGGCGTAAAGAAATCGATGGTCTGGACGATTGCCAGGTCATCGGTCAGTTTATAGACGCCGGCATTATCCATGCTGGCCATACCCCGAAGCACATTCGGGTCGGATAGCAAAGGCAAACCGGCTAAAGCTTTACTCAGGTCACCCGGACCTAGTTTTGACGCTCAGCCGGCGCAGCGCACGCTCTCGGTCAGGCGGGGTTCTTTTTTCTTGGTCATCGGTCCTCCACGATTAAAGCCGGGCTTCGTTCCCAGCCTCCTCAGTATTTTAGCACTCTCAGCCGTGAGAAGCAAAGCCCCATAACCTCCCGTAATCCGTGGATTCCCAGACCCGATCCACCCTGTCATTGCGAGACCATTCCGACTGCAGTCGGAAGGCGAAGCAATCCGGGTGGGGTAGCTCAACCCCCTCCGCCCAGATTGCCACGTCGTCCCGATTCCATCGTCTCGATAAAATCGGGACTCGCAATGACACCTCGGTGGTGAGCTTCTTGGATTCAGACTTACGGATTAAGAACCAGGCATCTCCCTTTAGTGAAGAGCCTGCCCTGAGCCTGTCGAAGGGGAATTGATAGGATTTAACATGGTAGAGTGTGAGAGGGCGTTAGCCCTCTCACAGCAAAACCAACTTCCCCCTCTCCGCTTGCGGAGAGGGGGATTTAGAGGGGGTGAGGTCAGTAAATATTTAGTAAGCGAAGACGGGATATGTTAGAATAGGCGTGAGAATTTTATGACTAGCGAATTTCGGCGTCTGCCCAGTGTAGATAAGCTTGTTTCTGATGAGGGGCTCAAGCAGCTTGCCGTCGGCTTTCCCCATGAGCTGCTGGTCAGCCTTGTCAGGCAGCAACTCGATGCCGAGCGTCTGGCTATTGCTGCCGGGAAGCCGGCACCCTCCGATGATGAGATAGTGGCAGCTATCGCCAGGCGTGTACGGAGGCTGGAGACCCTCGGTCTGCGCCCCGTTATTAACGCTACCGGGGTGGTGCTTCATACCAATCTGGGCCGAGCCCCCCTCAGCCGGGAAGCCATCGCGGCTATGGATACCATATCAGGGGTTTATTCAAACCTTGAGTTCGACCTCGATAGCGGCAACAGAGGCTCCCGCCAGGTCTATATCGAGCCGCTCTTGTGCCAGCTAACCGGGGCGGAGGCGTCTCTGGTAGTCAATAATAACGCCTCGGGAGTCTTGCTGGCGTTGAGCGCCTTAGCCAATAGAAAAGAGGTAATTGTCTCCCGTGGGCAAGCAGTGGAAATCGGCGATAGTTTCCGCATTCCCGATGTGATGAGGCAGAGTGGCGCCAAGCTCATCGAGGTCGGCACCACCAACTGCACCTATGTGCGTGATTACGACGGGGCGATTACCCCCCGCACCGCCGCCCTGATGCGCGTCCATTCCAGCAACTTCCTGGTGGTCGGCTTTACCGCCTCGGTTACTATCGAGGAGCTGGCCGCCCTGGGAAAGCAGCGTGATATTCCTGTTCTGGATGACCTGGGCAGCGGCTGTTTCCTGGATACGACCGCATTTGGGCTGGCTCCCGAGCCGATGGTTCAGCAAAGCATCGCCGCCGGCATTAGCCTGGCTCTATTCTCAGGCGATAAGCTGGTGGGCGGCCCCCAGGCGGGCATCATCGTAGGCAAAAAAGAGCTTATCGACAAGCTGAGAAGACACCCGCTCGCCAGGGCGGTTCGCATTGATAAAATAAGGCTGGCTGGGCTGGCGGCTACCCTTCTTCACTATCTAAAAGGCGAAGCGACCAGCAAAGTCCCCATCTGGCAGATGATTGCCCTGCCCATCGATGAGATTGACCGTCGTGCTAGAGCCTGGGCGAAGGCTCTTGGCGGGACTGCGAAAGTGGTGGACGGAGAGAGTATGATTGGCGGCGGCAGCCTGCCCGGCAGCACGCTGCCGACTAGGCTACTCGCCATCGGAGGCGAACCGAAGGGCAAGAGCGCTCAGGCGTTAGCTAAGAAGCTGCGGGAAAACAGCAATCCCGTTATAGCGCGCATTGATAAAGACGTGCTCCTCCTCGACCCACGCTCCGTTCTACCGGAAGATGATGAGATTGTGACTGAAGCTTTGAGGAGCCTGGTTTCGTAGGGGCGGGTTTCAAACCCGCCCGTAAGAGACCAGCCGTCGAAACCGCCCGTACGCTGAATTATTGGAGTGAGACATGTTCGTCTTAGGCACCGCCGGGCATATAGACCACGGCAAATCGGCGCTGGTACAGGCGTTGACCGGCATCGACCCCGACCGCCTGCGTGAGGAAAAAGAGCGGGGGATGACTATCGACCTCGGCTTCGCCTGGCTCAAGCTGCCCAGCGGGCAGGAGGTCGGCATCGTCGATGTCCCCGGCCACGAGAGGTTCATTAAGAACATGCTCGCCGGGGTGGGCGGCATCGATTTAGCCCTGCTTATCGTGGCCGCTAACGAAGGGGTGATGCCCCAGACGCGGGAACATCTGGCTATTCTGGATTTGCTCGGTATCGAAAAGGGCGTGGTGGCTCTCACCAAGAAAGACCTGGTGGATTCGGAAATGCTCGACCTGGTCAAGATGGATGTGGAGGAGCTAATCGACTCCACCATCCTGGCTAGGGCGCCTATCGTCGCCGTTTCCTCTATCACCGGCGAGGGCATCCCGGATTTGCTGGCAACTATCGACCGGCTCTTAAGCTCGGCTCAACCGCGAAAAGATACCGGCAGACCGAGATTGCCCATCGACCGGATTTTTACTATCGCCGGCTCAGGGACTGTCGTGACCGGCACGTTGATAGACGGTTCGCTCTCTGTAGGTCAGGAGGTGGAGATTGTGCCGTCCGGTTTGAAGTCGCGCATTCGGGGTCTCCAGACCCACAAAGCCCGTGAGGAGACGGCCACCCCCGGCAGCCGCGTCGCCATTAACCTGGTCGGTATCACCACTTCCGAGTTGCACCGTGGCGATGTCGTCACCATTCCGGGCTGGCTCAAACCCACTAAGATGCTGACGGCTTCGCTGCACCTGCTGCCCCACCCCGTGTCAGGTACGGGGCAGGCTCTCCGCCGCCCCTTGCCTCACAACGCCGAGGTTAGCTTTCATACCGGGGCTGCCGAGACGATGGCTAAGGTGCGCCTGCTTGAGAAAGACAAGCTCGAGCCGGGCGAAATCGGCTGGGTGCAGGTAGTGCTTGAAAGCCCGGTGGCTGTGATTAAGGGCGACCGTTTTATTATCAGGTCTCCTATGGATACGCTTGGCGGTGGGAAAGTTATCGATTCTAACGATAAACTGCTGCGCCGCTTCCGTCCATCGGTTATTCAGGAATTGAAGGTGAAGGAAGCCGGCGCCGCCGAAGAAGTTTTGCTGACCCTGCTGGAAGCGAAGCAACCCGTGGAATTGCCGACTTTCCTGGCTCAGTCCGACCTGTCGGAGTCTGAAGCGCAACCGGCGCTGGACTCTCTCATCCAGCAAGGTAGAGTCGTTAGGGTAGGCCAAGCCGAACCATATCTTCTCTTTACCGCCTCCGGCTGGCAAAGATTGGTGAAACAGGCAGTAGAAACTCTCCAGGACTATCACAAGAAGTTCCCGGCTCGCCTGGGTATGCCTAAATCCGAACTCGGCAGCCGGCTAAAGGTGGGCAAATACGCTCCGTCAGTCTGGCAGAAGCTCGCTGGGGACGGCGTCTTGAGCGAGGAAGGACTGGCCGTCCGTCTGGCTTCTTTCCGGGTGCAGTTGAGTCCTGCTCAGCAAGGCAAGATTGACGCCTTCTTGAAATCCCTGGTTCAAAATCCCTACGCGCCGCCCGCCGAGCAGATACCTGAGCCGGACTTACTCAATTTGCTAATCGACCAGCGCAAGGTGGTCAAGGTGAGTGACAGCGTCGTCTTTGCCGCTCCGGCTTATCAGGAAATGGTGGAAAAAATCATTGCCCATCTTAAAGCGCATGGCAAGGTAACTCTGGCCGAAGTGCGGGATATGTTCCAGACCAGCCGCAGGTATGCTCAAGCTCTGCTGGAATACCTCGATGAGAAAAAGATAACCCGGCGTGTCGGTGATGAGCGGGTGCTGTATTAGTACTAAGTTGCAGAAATTTTCCCAATCTCCTCACCCGCAAGGAGAGAGAAATTGATTATTACGGTTATCATTGCAATTAGGTACTAATGTGATGTATCTAACACTTCGTTAGCTAAGTCCAGCCATACCGACGCAAGTCGGTATCCAGCGGCGGGGCTGGATTCCGGCTTGCGCCGAAATGGAAAGGCGGGCTCATAACGTTATTTCGGATACACTAGCTAATGGGCTTACTCCACCAGCGCTCGCTGCCCGTAAGTACCCACCATATCGTGGCGGATTTGCTCTTCAGTTAGCCCCTTCGATAGTTCCTTCTTGATAAAGGTCATTTGTTTTGGGGCAACATCGCAACCCCCATTGGTAACGCACGTAGTCACAGTCAGGCCGCAGGTGCCGCAGATACAGTTAATTCTCTCACCGATTTTGGCTGCGGCTGCTGCGGACGCATTATTTGAGGAGCAACTCGAAATCACTGGAATCAGGGCTATCACGCCCAGGACAAGAATCTTATGCACCAACTTCATCAGTCAATTCCTCCCGACTGAGTATTATTATACGCTGAGTTAGCGTCTGGCGTAAAGCAAAGGCTGACCTCTCAAGAAAAACATCTTTCCCGTACTTGATACGTGGTGAGGGGTGCTTCTGGAGGGTGTTTAATAACTGCCATGCCCAACCTGCTCACGCCGTCATTGCGAGCGTAGCGAAGCAATCCGTAAGCTTGGGCAACGGATTGCTTCGGGCAGAGTTTACACTGACCCTGAACGTAGTGAAGGGGAATGTGCTCTCGCAACGACGCAGTGTGTTAAACGCTCTCCTTCTGACTATTTGACAATATGCCTTAAGAGTATTAAAGTAAATCAAATAGGCTTTTGGCTTGCCTGACTTGTTTCTGAGAGTAAGCCGAAGCAGCGAAGTCGAAGGGATTTCCAAAATAATCCAGGAGGTGCCGTATGCCGAGAAAACCGAAGAAACAAACAATTAAGTGCGAAAAGTGCGACCGTGAGTTCCATGATGATAAGGCTCTGGAATATCCCGGTAAAGTATACGTCCATAAGGGTGAGGTCCTCTGCGAGGATTGCCTGGTTCATATGGGGGTTTTGCCGGATACCGCCGAGCCATATTCGGTCTATGCCAAGAGTCTCACCGACCTGGGCAAGCTCGGCCCCGGAGCCGGCGGATTTTAGCTGTTCCCGTCACTCAAAGATATTTACGAGTTCTGATTTGCGCTGGCGCTAACACCAGCAGCAGGAGTGTATTGTGAGAGTTGAGATTCATTATTGCCAAGAGTGAAACTATGAGCCTTATGCCGCCGGTCTGGCGGAAGAGATAAGCTCTGCCATTGGTCCAGAAGTGGAAGTGGAGATTGTTCCTGAGTACGGCGGTGAGGGCAATCTGGATGTCTTTGCCGATAACCTGGTCGTCTTTTCCTGCCGTCAGGCCGGCCGATATCCCGAAGAGGGCGAGATAATCGCCATCCTGAAGCGGTAATACTGCTGGCGGGAGCGCATGGGAGTCGAACCCACCGAAGACATATAAATGCCCCCCAACGGATTTGAAGTCCGCGAAGCCCACCGGGACTTATCCGCTCCCTCGGTTCAAAAACAGCTAAAGTATAGCCTAATTACCCGCCCAGCA
>JACPPR010000092.1 GCA_016190895.1 Chloroflexota bacterium
CCTGATTGAGAAGCTTGGCGATGCCAAAAACTTGACCATCTACCTTGAACATAAGACTGAGAAAATCGAAGGGCAGGATTTCGTCCAGAGGCTGTTTATCAAAGACCTGAAGACCGGTCAGAGTAAGCAGCTTGAGGTGGGTGGAGTCTTTGTGGAAATCGGTCTCGTGCCTAACTCGGGTGCTGTAAAGCATCTCATTAAACTTAATGAACTCGGCGAGGTGCCTGTCAATTGCGCTACCGAGACAGAATTGCCTGGTCTTTATGCCGCCGGCGACGTGACGACGGTGCCTGAGAAGCAGATTATCGTGGCTGCCGGCGAGGGCGCCAAAGCCGCCCTGCAGGCCCAACGCTACCTGCAGCACCTGGCAAAGTAGACTGGTTGTCTTTAGGCTTCACAAGGCTCGCCCTGATTTTATCAGGGAGACGCCTTAGAAATATCTTAGCAGAACAGGCTGGTTAGCTATAGTGGTCAAAGAGATACAAAAGGATAGCCAAACCCTCTACGTCTGTGAAGAATGCGGTTACGCCTACAAAGAAAAGAAATGGGCGCAAGAATGTCAGGCCTGGGACCAAGCACACCCCGGGACTTGTAACGTGGAGATTATCCAGCACGGCGCGCCGCTGGAACAGGATGCTTGATTAACTATCCTTTATCGTAGGTTTGGTAAACCTCTGCGGGTTTGACTGGAACTCTTTGAGGCACTGTTCTGAACAGAAGCAGTATTTCTGCCCGTTGTATTCCGAAGTAGCGAAAACCTTATCTTCGGCAACTATCATCAGGCACACCGGGTCGATAACCGCTCCGTTAGTCCAGCGGACTCTGAGATGCCCGTCTTCGAGCCAGAGCACGCGGTCAACGACATCACGGATGCGGGAATCATGACTGACCACGACCACTGTCTTACCCTTCTCCTTGGCAATGACTCTGAGCAGTTCCATTACCTGGTGGCCGGTACGGGAATCCAGATTGGCAGTGGGTTCATCGGCAAGCAGGACGGGCGGGTCGTTAGCCAGAGCCCTGGCGATGGCGACACGCTGCTGTTCTCCTCCACTCAACTTGGCCGGCTTGTAGTGCAGCCGGTGGTTCAGGTGCAGCTCTTCAAGAAGCTCGATTGCTCGCAGTCTTGGCTTTTCTCCCCGATGGTTAGCTAGATTCATAACCAGTTCGACATTCTGGGCGGCGGTCAATGACGCCAGCAGATTCGGAGTCTGAAAAATGAAGCCAAATGTGTGAAGTCTAATCCGGCAGAGGTCATTTTCCGGCAAAACAGCGATGTTTTTCCCACTGATGATAACGTCTCCCGAACTCGGCTTGAGCATGGCGCCGACCATTTGCAGCAGGGTTGTCTTACCCGAACCGGAAGGTCCCATTATGGCGACAATCTCGCCCTCGGGGATATGGAGAGAAACGTCATCCACTGCTTTCACGGCTAGGTCGCCGCTTCCGTAGATTTTAGTAAGATGCTGCAATTCGATAGCGACGCTTTGCATAATGCCCCCATATTTTGTTTTAGACATTCAATTCACCCTAACCCTCTCCCGTCAAGGGAGAGGGGACTGGCACGAAGCTCTAGCTCCCCTTAAAAACAACGGCGGGGTCGATTCGCGACAGCCTTCTGACTGGAATAAAAGAGGCGATGAAACCGGTTGCGAGGAAGACCAGGAACACCCACAGCGCCATCTGCGGGGTGATGACTATGATAAACTCAGGGACAAAATAGCGTATCAGATTGACAAGCTGTGGTGAAATAATCGCCCCGATAATATAGCCGACGATGGAGATAGTCATTGCCTGAAAGAGTGTCATCCGGTACAGGTAGAAGTTGTTCGCACCTATTGCTCTGACGATGCCGTACTCGCGGCTTTTCTCGATGGTCATCGTGTAGACGAGAAGCCCGACTACCAGAACACTGACTAATACCCCGATAGCGCTGATGACCAATACGATGGGCAGAAAACCACCGACCGTTTCTTCCTTGGCGGCAGCAGCATTAGTTTCGGAGCGGGCTACAGAAATGGCTGGTATTTCCTTTCTAATGGCTTCGCTAACGGAATCGATATCAGAGGTCGGGTCTATCTTCAGGAGAAAGAAATTGGTCAGACCGGGAGGCATAAAAGTGCGCGCATCTTCCAGCGGCATAAACACCAGATAGGATATCATCGTAAAAGTCTCATCTGAGATGCCGACCACTTTGAACTCCCGGCCTTCGAGAGCCAGGTACCTGCCGATTTCGAGGCCATCCTTCTTGGCCAATACCCTATCTACGACTACCTCGCCCGGCCCTGGTGTGCCTGTCCCGGCAATAACCTTCCAGGGACCGGCCAGCCCGCTGGCGATATCGTAGCCGTTCACGTTAATCAGCATCTGCTCCCCATTCATATCGGTAGCCACCGGCCTTCGGATGAGCGGCGTAACCTCTCGGACGCCCGCTATGTTCTTCAGTTTGTCTTTCAGTGATAAAGGTATCAGCGAGGGGCTGTGCAGGGAACCGGAAGAACCTTCGGCGGTCACCCAGAGGTCGGCGCCCGCTTTCAAGGTCATGTTCTCCACGACGCTGGTGATACCAAGGTAGAGACCGGTGGTGGCGAATATCAGAAAAACACCGAGTACTACGCCGGCGATGCTTATCCCGATTTTAGATTTTTCGTGGAGCAGATTGGCTCTGGCTAATGAGACCATGATTGCCCTCACTTATCGATTCGTTTGGGCTAGCAGCCTCATCCGCCCAGTTTCCTTTTCACAAGGGGAATAATAATGGGCATCAGAATAATCGTTGACAGAAAGAAGACCCAGGCGGCCCCGCCGACCCGTTCTACAATGGTGTATGTGCCCGCTGAGGTGGCGAGCAGAAAAAGCCCGGCCGCTAACAGCGATATGCCTGTGTAGATGATGGCGCTTGTCACATTTATATTCTTCATAATAGTGTCTCCTTTATCGGTCACAGTCAGTCCCAAGTTACAGAAATTCACATCATTTCCGTTTTTCTCTCCCTCGAGGGAGAGAAAATGTATAAATCTATGTAATCAAGTACTTGCCGTTGATGCTGCCGGCGCGGCGTGCAAGGCGGCGCCAGGTGGAGCGCGGCGCCGTACCGGCGGGACATAGCCGCGCATCCGCAGGGTATTCAAGGTGACCGATAGAGAGCTGGTCGCCATAAGTAGAGCCGCTAACTCCGGGCTGACCACCTGTTGAAAGAAGGGATAGAGCAACCCAAAGCCGAGCGGGATGGCCAGGGTATTGTAGCCGAAGGCCCAGAACAGGTTCTCTTTCACTTTACGGATAGTAGCCCTGGCTACTTGCATGCCGGCGACAACATCCAGCAGGTCGTCCTTCATCAGGATGACCTGGCCGGTCTCCTTGGCGATATCGGTGCCTGAGCCGATGGCGATGCCGACATCTGCCTGAGCCAGGGCCGGGGCGTCGTTGATGCCATCACCCACCATCGCCACGGTCTTGCCTTCCTGCTGCAGTTTCTTCACTTCCTCGGCCTTGTTCTCAGGCAGCACCTCGGCCAGCACCCGGTCGATGCCCACCTGACTGGCAATGGCTTCAGCGGTGCGGCGGTTATCTCCTGTAATCATGGCTACCTCTAAGCCCATCCGGTGCAGCTCTTCGACGGCCAGGGCGGAAGTCTCTTTCAGGGTATCGGCTACAGCGACGATGCCGGCCGCCTTGCCATCGGCAGCGACGAACATCGCCGTCTTGCCGGCCTGCTCCAGCCGTTCCGCTTCTTGCAGCAAGTTGTCCAGAGGCACTTTGCGCTCCGCCATCAGCTTGCGGTTGCCCAGCAGGATATTGCGCCCTTTGAGCTGGGCTTCCACCCCGTGACCGGGGATGGCGTTAAAGCTATCCGCATCTTCGGGTTCCAGCCCGCGCTGGCGGGCGCCCCTCACTATGGCTTCGCCGAGGGGATGCTCGGAGTTTTTCTCAGCCACGGCCGCCAAGCGCAGTACCTCTTTCTCATCCCCCGACTTGGCAATCACATCGGTCACTGATGGTTCGCCCTTAGTCAGGGTGCCCGTCTTGTCAAAAATAACTACCTGCAGCTTGGAGGTTGCCTCGATGGCATCGGCGCCTTTGAAGAGGATGCCGTATTCAGCCCCTTTTCCCGACCCGGCCATAATGGCGCTGGGGGTAGCCAGTCCAACGGCGCAGGGGCAGGAGATAACCAGCACCGTGACCGAGATAATAAAAGCAAAGCCAAAAGCGCCTATCGCCGTTAGCTGGTAGGGGGTTAGTATCAGATGACTCTGCGGAGTGAACCAGAGGTTAAAGCCGATGAAAAACCAGAACAGGAATGCCATCAGGGCCAGGGCGTGGACGCCCAGGATGAAGCGCCCGGCCACTTTATCGGCAATCTTCTGGATGGGGGCTTTGGTGGTCTGGGCCTCTTCTACCAGCCTGATAATCTGGGATAAAGCGGTGTCCTTGCCTACGCGGGTTGCCCGGAATTTGAAAGCGCCGGTCTTGTTCATCGTGGCGCCGATGACCTCATCGCCCGCCTTTTTCTCGACAGGAATACTCTCGCCTGTAATCATAGACTGGTCTACTGATGAATAACCCTCGGTGACGATGCCGTCTACCGGTATGGCTTCGCCGGGACGGACGGTCAGGATATCATCTATCTGCACCTCTTCGGCGGGGATTTCCGTTTCCTGACCGTCTCGAACCACCCGTGCCCGTTTGGGCTGGAGTTTCATGAGCCGGCGGATAGCTTCGGATGTCCGCCCTCGGGTGACCGCTTCGAGGTATCTGCCCAGGATAATAAAGGCGGTGAGCAGCGCCGCCGCCTCATAAAAGGTGACCTCTTTGCCGCCGAAGCCGGCATCGGGAAAGAAGGTGTTGATTACAGCGATAAAATAAGCGGCGCCGATTCCTGTAGCGTAAAGCAGGTTCATATCGGTGACGCCGTGCTTGAGACCTCCCCAGCTTTTAACAAAGAACTGTCTGCCCGGTCCGAACACGATGGGCGTCGTCAGGAAAAAGAGAACGACCTTGTTGTTCAGCCAGGCCGGGACAAAATTGGGAAAGAACCAGTAGGGCTGGAGCATGCCTATCATCACCAGGGTGCCCAAGGTGCCTGATATGATGAGATTAATCAACTGGAACCGGATATCTTTTTGTCTGGCTTCCCGCTCTTTGTCCAGCCCCTCCTGCCCTCCGACCACATCCTCAACCCCATAGCCGATTTCTTTAACGGCTTTCCTTATCTCGGCGAGAGAGGTGATATCTGGAGCGTATTCGACTTGAGCCGTCTCCGTAGCCAGGTTTACGGTTACTTTGCCCACTCCGAGCAATTCTCCGATGGCTTTCTCGTTGTTGGCTACACAGGAGGCGCAGGTCATACCTGTAATCTTGAAGCGGGCGGTATCGAGCACCACTTCGTAACCAATATCGCTGACTGCCTTTCTCATATCGGCCAGAGTTACCCGGCCAGGGTCGTATTCCACGGAGGCTTTGCCCGTTGCCAGGTTGACCACCACCTTCTCGACTCCCGGCAGTTCTTTCAGTGCCTCCTCGTTGTGGGCTACGCAGGAGGCGCAGGTCATGCCGGCAATCTGAAGGGTTATCTTCTTTCTTCCCTGTGTCATTGTGCTTGCCATATTCATAACCTCCTTGAGGACTCATCAGTCCCGATTTTATCGGGAGACCCCGACTGAAGTCGGGGTTTCGGCCTGTCCCTCCCATTTTGGAAGGATGGGACTTTAAGCTTTTACATATTTGGCGGGGTTGGCATCGAAGGCTCTCTTGCAGCCGGGGGCGCAGAAATAGTAGGTCTTGCCATTGTACTCGGACTTGGCCGGCGCCTTCTTCTCATCTACCGTCATTCCACAAACCGGGTCTACAGCCATCTAAATCACCTCCTTCTTCTATTTTTTTCCCTAAGGTTCGGTTATTTTCTGAGTTAGTAGCGGTCTCCTGGCCAGGTAGAATGTAGTTGCGAGTGCGGCGATAAAGGCGAGCAGGGCTATCACTTGCGCTTCCTGCAAGCCCCAGAACCAGACCTTCTCTTGCCGCAAGAAGGTAAAGACAAAGCGCCCCAGCGAGTAAAAGGAAAGATAGCTGAGAAAGACCAGCCCGTCTCTCTTGAAGCGTTTGCCAAGCAGCCAGACTATCAGCAAAGTCATCCCGTTCCAGAGTTGTTCATACACGGGGTAGGGGTGGGTCGGCAAACCAAATAGGTCAGGTGGAATCATAGCGCCGGGATTTGTATAGATGAAAGCCCAGGGGAGAACGGCGATGCCGCCGGCGGCATCGCCGTTAACGATGCAACCCAAGCGGCCTATCATCTGGCCTACCAGCAAACCGGGAGTTAACGCGTCAGCCAATCGGAAGAAAGGCAGGTGATGTGTCCTGGCGTACACGACTGCCGCCAGACCTCCCCCGGCCAGCGCCCCCCAGATTGCCAGACCGCCCTGCTGGAACTGCAGTATCTGGCCCGGGTTAGCTGCATAGTGGTCCCAGTGGTCGATAACGTGGAATAATCGGGCGCCGATTACCCCGGCCACCACCGCCCAGAGAGCCAGCGAGTAAATCTCATCGCTGGCGATTCCCTTCTTTTTAGCCTGCCGGACCGATATCAGCACCGCCGCAATTACCGCCAGCATAATGGCCAGGCTATACCAGCGAAGCTCGAACGGGCCGAGATGGAAGATTACCGGGTTGATATTGATGATTATGCCGTTCATATTTCCTTTCTAACCGTGACAGATAGCGCAAAAAGAAGAAGGTCTACCGAAGCTCTGAGCTTCGAAGACGCCATCGGCGCGGTAGCTGCCCTGCAGTTCGACACCGGCGCCGGGTTTGAATTCATTGGGTAAGATTCCCCGGTAGATAATATTTATACTTTCTCCGCCTTCACTCAGGACGAATTGGACGACCTGCGTCTTATCATCCCGGTTAATCGAGCCAGCGGCCACCTGCCCCTTGACAGTGACATACTGGCCCTGCAGAGACTTTGCCTGCGCCTTCAGGTCGCTCACTTGGAACACTCTGTCCCCATTGTGAATGATAAATGAGGTTGCGGCGGCGATAATCCCGACCACCAAGACCCCGCCGATTACAAGAAACCAGATTTTCCTTTTCAAATTAACCTCTGCCCCTCCTCATGATACTGATAAAGTCCGAAAAACGATGATACCGATAATGAGTCCGGCGGACACCATAGTCCCTTTCTTGACCCGCCCCATATCCCACCACCCGACAACCCGTGAACTCAAGCCATGGCGCTGAATTGTTTCCAGCATAACGGTGATGCCGACCAGGTTAGACAGGGCGCCGATAGCCAGAAACACTACCTGGTAGCCGGAGAGAAAAGCGGCCAGACCGGAAAGCCCAAGGAATGGCATCACGTCAACGATACGGTGGGCGCAGCACGCTATCATCGAGCCGGCTGAGACACTGCCGGAGGCGGCTACGCTGGCGGTAGCGGCAGTCCGGCGTTCTTTGAGGCTCTGCCTGACAAAGGAGAACAGACCAGCCTGGACTCCGAAACCTGTGGTCAGGATTAGCAGCCAGTACCATATCGTTGCTGCCTGCTTCAAGGTCTGTCCGAAGCCTTGTGCCAGAGTCGTAACCCCGAGATACATCAGGAACAGTAATATCCCCGCCCCGGCGCCGACCAGGACATGTTTCCTCACAGTTCCCACCTCAGCACTCTTTCCTGAATGCCAGACACATCTCGAATCACTATCTCCGCAGACTTAGTCTGTCCCTGGCTGAGAGAATCGGGTAGTGGGAAAGTTAGCGTCCCAGTGCGGTGGTGGCCTCCCGGACGCGCCTGCCAGGAAGTCGGACGGTATTCTTTGGCGTTATCATCACGCAAAATAGCCAGCTTACCCAGGTCATACTGGTCTAAGTCGACCGAGTGGGTGTCCATCGCCACATTGAATACCAGGGAGTTACCCTTTTCTCCTTGCCAGGTCAAGGCAATGGTCACGCTGCCGCCGTCGTTAGTCTGCTTCAGCCCGTTGGTGGGTCCGCTTACAGAACTCGCCGGCGGCGCTGCTACAGGGGGGCTGGTTTCTTTACCCGGAGGAACAAAACCCGGGGAACAACCGGCAGACATAACTGCCGCCACGAAGATAAAGAAAAGAACCACCGAACCTTTAGTAAACCTATTCATCCTAAAACTCATCGACAGCTTGCTCCACGATGGAGGATACGGCATCGCCAGCTTCCTCGATCGTCAGCCAGACGACCCTATCCGGAGATTCGCGGGACTGGTAAAAGAAATGGTCGCCTCCGGAGCCTGTAACCTGATAGATGTCTAAGCCGGCGACAGTTACCCGCTCCGGTTTACTGAATGGCGTATTGCCGGTGCTAATGCCTGCCACCATTCTACTCAGCAGGGCGGCAGCGGCGTCATTGCTTCGGGCGGTACCCACCCAGACGGTGACCCGCGCCCTATCATTGTGATAGGGGTTAAAATCATGAGAATATTCGGCAATGTAAGCGCTCGACAGGTCAATGGTGGTGCCGTGTAGCTGGTTAACCTGCGCCAGGGCCTGGCTCCCTTCGATAAAACTGCCCAGTTTCATCTCGGCCAGTTTCCCCGGTACGCCGGCCGGAGTTCGCGGTGACAGAACATTGAAACCGAAGCTGACAGCAACCGCAGCCAGGATTACGCCGACAATCGTCAGCTGGAGTAATCCGCTTCGTCGCTTTTTCTCCGGTGTGATAGACGTGGCAGTAGTAGTACTGATTTTGGTTACCTCCCCCGATTTCTCTCGGATGAATTACCGTTTCATTGCTTTACGTATCGTGTTCATTAGCTCTTTGATGTGACTGTCCCCGTGATGTTCACGGATAGCATCGGTGACGCAGCCTTCGATATGGTTCTCAAGAATAAGTAAGGAGACTTCATCAGCGGCTGAACAGAGGGCGCTCAATTGCTGAACGATGTCGACACAATAGCGGTCTTCCTCTATCATTTGCTGGATGCCCTTAGCCTGGCCTTCGATTTTCTTCATCCTGGTCAGTAGCGCTGATTTTTCCCGCGTGTACCGATATGGTTTTGCTGCTGTTGCCATCGCTCGAATCCCCCCTTCCATTTTTACTGGTCAAGCCGCTAAGTGAAGTTTTAAAATCTACTATATACTACCATAGAGTATCCTCGTTAGCAAGGGTTTTTCCCAGCCCCTTAGAGGTCGAAAATCCCTCTTAATCTCCCCGTTTCTCGTAGAGACACGGCATGGCGTGTCTCTACGGTTTGTTTACGAGTTGTCATTTGCTGGAAGCAGGGGCACAACATGTTGTGCCCCTGCAGTTGAGAGTTAGGGCAGGTAATCCGAGTCTTGATTTGCCGGTGTGCTATAATAGGGCAGATATTATGTGACCTAGGTCGTATGCCCAAATAATGACTGTATTCTAAAGTATCCTTGACTGATAGCGGAGGTGCAGATATGGAAAGGGTATATTTAGATAACGCCTCGACCACTCCTCTTCTTCCTGAAGTCAGGGAGGCGATGTTACCTTACCTGGGTGAGATTTTCGGCAATCCTTCCTCATTACACGATTATGGCGATGGTGCCCGCGAAGCTATGGAGACAGCCCGCAGCCAGGTGGCTCAACTTATCGGGGCCGATGCCGATGGGGTAATCTTCACCGGCAGCGGCACGGAAAGCAATAATTTTGCCATCAAAGGGCTGGCTCTGGCTCAACAAAGCAAGGGCAAGCATATCGTCATCTCGGCCATCGAGCATTTTTCGGTGATGCACTCGGCCCGGACCCTGGAAAAGTTGGGCTTCGAACTGACCCTGGTGCCGGTGGATAAATATGGCGTGGTCGATGTCGATGAAATCGGGCGGGAAATCAGGAAGGATACTATTCTCGTATCGGTGATGCACGCTAACGGCGAGGTGGGCACGATTCAGCCGATTGCCGAGATAGCTAAAATTACTAAAGAAAGAGGCGTTGTTTTTCATACAGATGCCGTGGCGACCGCCGGAACGATTCCTGTTAATGTGAAAGAGTTGGGCGTGGATGTTCTCAGCCTGGCCGGCAACCAGTTCTACGGTCCGAAGGGGGTCGGCGCTCTCTGGGTGCGCAAGGGCATCCGCATTTTGCCCCTCCTCGATGGCGGGGTGCAGGAGGGCGGGCGGCGGGCTGGCACTGAGAATGTGCCCGCCATCGCCGGTCTGGGTAAGGCGGCTGAAATTGCAGCCGCCAATATGGCGGATAGAATAAAACGTCTGACGCCGCTGCGCGACCGTTTGCTGAATGAATTGCCTGCCAAAATCGGCCACGTGGCGGTTACCGGCCACCCCACTCAGCGTCTACCCGGTCATGCCAGCTTCTGCGTTGAGTTTATCGAAGGCGAGTCTATGCTCATGCTCCTCAACATGCAGGGCGTGGCTGTCTCCAGCGGCTCGGCCTGCACTTCCAGGGCGCTTAAAGCCTCCCACGTGCTGATTGCTATGGGGCTGCCCCATGAGCTCGCCCAGGGGTCTCTGTTAATGAGCCTGGGCAAGGATAACACCGACAAAGACATTGACTACGTTCTGGACGTGATGCCGCCTATCGTGGAGAGGTTGCGGCAGATGTCGCCGCTTTACGACAAATTCGTTAAGGCAAGTAAAGGAGGCAAGTAATGCCGATTTATAGTGAAAAGGTGATGGACCACTTTATGCACCCGCGTAATGTCGGGGAAATCGAGAACCCGGATGGGGTAGGGGAGGAGGGCAACCCGGTCTGCGGGGATATGATGACCTTCTACATCAAGGTGAAGGATAACCGCCTGGCTGACATAAAGTTCAAGACCTTCGGCTGTGGCGCCGCCATCGCTGTCTCCAGCATGGTCAGTGAAATGGCGATGGGCAAGACCCTCGAAGAAGCTCAGAAGATTACTCCTCAGATGGTGGCTGATGAGCTTGCCGGGCTGCCCAAGAACAAGTTCCACTGCTCTAACCTGGGCGCTCAGGCTCTGGGTATGGCGATACAGGACTATCTGAATAAGAAGAAGGCAAAAGAAACCGGCGAGCCGGTCTCGGTTCAGGCGGCAAGCCACGCGCACGGACACGGCGAGTGCTTCTGCCCATATTGTGAGGAAGAGATTGCGGATGAATCACTTCCATACTGCCAGGCTTGCCGGGCGACTTTGAAGTTTTGCTCAGAATGCGGCAAACCTGTCTCTCCGGAGACCAAGACCTGCCCGCATTGCGGAGCTGCGATTAAGAGTTAGGAGGTTGTCAGAAAAAAGGCTTTGAGGTGGCACAGGCGTCTCTGCCTGTGCTGGGCTTGCTGGCACAGAGACCTGAAGCACCAAATCCCGATAACTCGTTTTCGGACAACTTTCAGAGGAGGCGACCGATGGCAGAAAAAACACAGGTTCTGACTGCTCCCCGAGAAGAGGGAGAAACCGGGGGAAAAGAAAAGCTCACCATTGCCGTCCTGAGCGGCGACCTGGAGCGGGCTTTAGCCGCTTTTATGCTGGCGACCACCGGTGCCGCTATGGGCATGGAAGTAAACATGTTCTTCACTTTCTGGGGTCTGAATATCATCAAGAAGAATGAAGGCAGCCTGCAAAGCAAGGGGATGATGAGGAAGATGCTGAACATGATGAACCGGGGCGGCTCGAAGAGATTGAAGCTTTCCCGCTTCAATATGCTCGGCGCGGGTACCTGGATGATGAAGAGGCTGATGGAGGAAACCAACATGCCTTCTGTCGATGAGATGATTGTGATGGCTAAGGAAATGGGGGTGCACCTGATTGCCTGCACCACTACCTGCGGGGTGATGGGATTACCCTCCGATACCACTTCTTTCCGGGACGAGGTCGAGATTATGGCCGGGGCCGCCCATTTTCTCGGTGAAGCACGTGAATCGAAGGTGACGCTGTTTATATGATGTGATTCGTTATTACCCCGAAAGAAGGCCGTAGGGGCGACCCTTGAGGTCGCCCAGCAACTGAGAAGAGGGCAGGGTCAAGCCCTGCCCCTACTGTGCAAAGAATTTTGATGGGAGACGATAAATGAAAGCAGACCAGACTTTAGATTGCATGGGACTCTATTGCCCGATGCCCATTGTCCAAACGGTCAAGAAAATAAAGGAGCTTAAGACCGGAGAAGTTCTGGAAATCATAGCCGATGACAGGGGCATCATCAAGGATATGGCTGCCTGGAGTAAAGCCACCGGCCATAAGCTCCTGGGGGTAGAGCAGGAGGGGCAGGAAATCAGGGTCTTCGTGGAGAAGACGCACTAGTGGAACCGTCTGAAACGGCCTGACACTACACATACTATCCCATTCCGGCGAAAGCCGGAATCCATTGTGCGCTTGGAGTCTGGATACCTACCCCGTATCAGGTACGGGGCAGGCTTTTCGTCGGTATGGTAACGTCAAACTAACGAGGCATTAGAAACACCACATTTAAGCGAAAGTTAGCCCTATCTGCAATATATCCCGCAGGTTATTTTCAATGGCCTGTATATCAGGGTAGGGCATAGTTCCGAGTTTCTTGATGATAGCCTCTTGTTTTACCGTCCTCAGGATTCCCGTTGCCACCGAAGGAAAGAGAAGCCCGGCTTTCTGCCAGTCGTCGATAAGGTGGTCTCCAGCCGACACTCGGTCGGTTCTGCTCGTAATGGGCGCAATGACGGCTTCTTGACGGCTCGATTGATATCTGCTCGAACTAACTATTACAGCCGGGCGCCGTTTCTCACCCGACCCATCTCCGAAGATGACCAACACCACGTCTCCTCGTCTAAATTCGGTCATAAGTTGCGTCCTTTTCGTCGTCCCATATTTCGGCAAGCACCGGGTCTGGTTGCGCTGTAGGTTTAGGAAGCGCTTCCGGAGTTTTTCCGTCGTCGCCTGGCACAGCCATAGAACTGGATTCCACACCCGGTGTTTCCGCGCCGGTCCTGTTCGTGGGAGCTGCCCCGGCCATCGGAACCTTGTCCAGGTCCTCTTTACGGAACCGGCGGTGACGCTCTTCGCCAATACGGAACGCCGGCAACCTCCCCTCTGTAGTCAGTTTGTATATCGTCCTTCTTGAAACGCGCAGATATTCGGCGGCTTCTTCCACCGTGAACCACTCTTTTGTTGTCATTATGCTAACCCCTCGCTGTGAGTCAATCTAACATACAATGGGAGTATTCTAGCACATATGGGCAGATAGGCTCAACAGGTATTTAAGAAGATGTTTAATTACTGCGGCAACAGCAGGGATTGCTCATTGCGAGCGTAGCAAAGCAGATGCCAAACGGGTATTCGCGCACAATCGGTAATCCAATTGGGGAAAGGTCAGCAAATCCTGTGAGGCATGCGCCTCCCGCTTCAAGAACGCTCCTGATTTTCTCAGTACGGTCTATTACAACGCTAGTCACTCTTTATCCTTAGTTTCAACGGACATCGGCAGTAAGCCTGGAAAATCACCGACTTTGTGTCCCTTTGCGCTTCGGATTGTAACGATTTCTCCAATATGATAGTAGATGTGGGCCGTTAGGCGTGCCAGCCTATAATTGCCCGTTACAAGTTTGCCTCTTATTGGCTGCATGCTTCCTTGATAAATTTCAGCTCTGGCTAGCTCGGCTCCAGTGACTTTCTCCAGAAATGCCCGTGCCTTGCCCAGGACTTCTTGGAGCACGGGAGAGACAGTTTTCCATTCGGCTCCTTCTCCAGTGGCTCCCTTCGCAAACGGGTCGCCGGCAAAATAGCCGTTCCGAGGATGTCCAGCTAAGATGTTGTTCACCCACGAATCGATGTGCTGAGCCACATGGGCGACTGTCCAGCTAACAGGGCTGAATCCAGGCAAATGCTCATCAGCTTCGACCTTGTCAATACCTTCGAGTGAACGCGCTAGATCATCCAAAGCATCAAGCGCAAAAGCAGCCATTACCGGGCGATTTGTTGCCATACATCTCTCCTATTTTTCCGTTGCTATGGTCTCCTCACCCTTCCGGGCAATGATGAACTTCATTATCCCGCCCATAGCCAGGTTTTCGACGGTTTCGATTTCGAGGCCGGCCTTACGGATATTGTCCAGCGTGCGGCGGTTGATATTGGGTCCCATCATTCGGGATGTAATAGAGTTTATCCAGTCCATCAGCTTGCCAATCACCTTGTTTTCGTGCCGCATATGCTCCAGGAAGAGCGCCCGTCCACCCGGCTTTAGCACGCGCCTGATTTCCTGAAGGCCGAGTACGGGGTCAGGAACGGAGCAGAAGGTGCATTGCGCCACCACCGTATCGAAGCTGTTATCGGGGAATTCCAGCTTCTGGACGCCCATCTGTTTCAGGTCTACGTTCAGCCCCAGTTCAGCGGCCCGGCGTTTCGCCTTCGCCAGCATGCCATCGCTGAGGTCTATGGCCGTGGCCTTGATATTCCTCGGGTAATATTGAAAACTCCGGCCGGTGCCAACGCCCACCTCCAGGACTCGTTCGCCCTTAATGGCGTCACAGACCTTCTTGTACCAGCCCGCAGCCTTTTTGCCTTCCATCAGGCAGGTCATCGAGTCATACCAGCGCGAATTGCGGTCCCACTTGGCTCTGGCCCGGGCAGTTTTCTTTCCGTCTATTGTGTGACTAGCTATATTTTCCCCTCCACCGGTACCTCGACCAGTTCCGGATTGCCTGATTCAAGGGCTGATTTGAGTGTTTTCTCCAACTTGTCAGGGTGGTCTACTCTTTGCCCGCGTATGCTCATCGATTTTGCCAACTGGCAGAAATCTATTACGGGATTGTCCAGGTCGAGCCCCAGGCTCTTGTTCCTCACCTGCTCGCCCAGTTGGCGCATTTTGTTTTGCTTCACCAGGCGGTAGCTGGCATTGTGCAAGATGATAAACTTCACCGGTATCTTGTAGTGCGCGGCCGTCCAGAGGGTCTGAGGGCACCAGGCGGCGCTGCCATCCCCGATGAGGGCCACTACCGGCTTGTCCGGCATGGCTAGCTGGACGCCGAGGGCGATGGGCATTCCCTGTCCGATTGAAACGCCGCGGTGGCGGAAATAGCGGTTCGGCTCGGGGAAATCCAGGTATTGCAATATCGTCGGGGAATACGACCAGCTCTCGTCAACAATGATGGTGCCCGGTTGTAGTACCTCGGCCAGTTCTCTGGCGAAGCGGGAAGCGTGCATCGGCAGGCTATTCTTTTCTTTTTCCGCCTGAGCCAGCCAGCCCGCTTTTGTCTTTTGTCTTTCTGCGGCGATAGCTTCAGCCCGGCTCTTGGCCGCCTTCCTGTATTCAGGTGACAGGTTCCTCTTGAGAGCGCTAGTCAATGCGGCAACAGAGAGCTTGATGTCTCCTTCGATAGCGGCAGCCACCGGCGCATTCTTGCCCAGCTCCCAGGGGTCGTTATCTATGTGGATTAGAGCTCCAGCCACGGCCATCGGCTGAACTCCGATAGCTACTGTCAAATCTACTCCTTCCAGCAGCCGCCTGGAATCAGGGCTTTGCGGACCCATGAACTGGGGGTGAGTGGAAGGGAAAAGCGTATCGCTGCTCATACCGGGGATGAAAACGGGCGCCCCGATTAGCTCAGCCAGCTCGACGATTTCAGGGACGGCCTGGTTCCGGGCAACACCCGGCCCAAGTGTCAGTATTGGCTTCGTGGCTCTGGCCAGCATACCGGCGGCGCGCTCGATAGACTCCGGGTCGGGACTCTGCCGACTGAAGGATTGCGGCGGATTGGCGGTATAGTCGAGCTCCATCTGCTCATTCATAACATTCTGAGGTAAGGCGACAAACACGGGCCCGGTCGGCTGCTGCGAGGCTACCTTAAAAGCGCGGCGCATTGCCAGGCCAAGATTAGTAGGATGGTCCACCTGGACGCTCCATTTGCTGAATGTCTTGCCGAGCGATACCAGGTCGGCAGATAAGCCGCCCTCACGTATCACGGCATTAGTATCTCCTTGTCCCGCAGTCACAAGCAGCGGCACGCCGCCTCTCTGGGCGTCGAGGAGCGTTGCCATCGCCCCACCCAGCCCGACAAAGGTGTGCAGGTTAATTACTCCTACTTTGCCAGAGGCTCTGGCGTAGCCAACGGCCATACTGGCGGCGATGCACTCGTGAAGCCCCAGGATAAACTTAATTTCAGGGTGGTCTTCCAGAGAATCCATAAACTGGGTTTCGGTCGAGCCGGGCAGGCCGAAGACATATTCTATACCCTCGGCGCGGAAAATCTGCATCAAGGCTTCGCTACCCCTTATTGCTGGCATGTTCGCCCTCCTTGCTAATACTTGGCTGTACAGACAAGACACATTTCCTCTCCCCTCAAGGACGTGTGGTGCATATTAAGGGAGTGCGACCGGGTGTGTCATTCTGGAGGAGTCCTGATACCTTCATACCTTATCAGGACTCCGAAGAATCTCAGGGCGGGGAGGTCAAAACCATGGCCGATTCTCCCCCGCCTCCCTGAGATGCTTCGTCCCGACTTGTCGGGACTCCAGCATGACACCTCAACGCTATTCTTCAATTCATACCACACGTCCCTCAAAGGAGAGAAAGAAACCGCACTTGGCTAACATAATAGCACATTCAATCCAGTGGTACCGTACTTAGCGCTGCTGTTTTAGAAAAGATGCCACCGCATTTAATGCTACATTCGCTGCCTCAGGTAGGGGATAGCCATAAGCTCCGGTGCTTATCGAGGGAAAAGAAACGCTCCTCAGATTTTTCTCGGCGGCCAGTTTCAGGCTCTCTGTGTAAGCGCTCGCTAATAACTCCGGCTCTCCCTGATTGCCCCCACGCCAGACCGGCCCGACGGTATGGATGACGAACCTGGCTTTGAGATTGCCCACGCCGGTGATGACCGCCTTGCCGGTGGGCAGCCTTCCCTGCCGTGCGACGATTTGCTTGCACTCATCCAGGATGGCAGGCCCGCCCGCTCGGTGGATAGCGCCATCCACCCCCCCGCCACCCATCAGGCTTGAGTTGGCTGCGTTGACTATGGCGTCGGTCGCCTGCTCGGTAATGTCTCCCTGGATTAAGGATAGACTGACCCCGTTTATGATTGTTTCCACGGTCTTCCTTTGCTCTAGCTCATCGGCAAGTAGATTAAACCATAAAAGCTTCGGGATTGCACATTTTGGCATATTCCGCTATTCTTTAGAACGGTGAGCCGACAAACTTATGCCAAAAAGAAAAATATTCTATGGGTGGTGGATTGTAGCGGCTGCTGCCGTTCTGCATTTCTTTGGCGGAGGCGCATTTTTTTATGGCTTCAGCACCTTCTTTAATCCTATAAGGAACACCTTTGGCTGGTCGGCTGCAGTCACGTCTATCGCTTTTACCCTGAGGGGGATTGAACAGGGCGCTTTAGGCCCGGTAGCCGGTTTGCTCGTCGACAGGATTGGAGCGAGGAAGCTGATGTTTGCCGGCTGGTGTGTTATAGGTCTGGGTTTTGTCTTGATGAGCCGCATTAACTCGCTGTGGGCATTTTACGGCTCGTTCTTGCTGGTGGCAACGGGCATGAGCTTTGGCACCGGTCTGGTTATGAACACAGTCGTCGCTAACTGGTTCACGAAGAAAAGAAGCCGGGCCCTGGCTCTTACATTCATCGGCCCCGGTGCAAGCGGCCTTCTAGCCCCGGTATTAGCTTTCTCCATTAGCCAGGTCGGGTGGAGAGACACTCTGACCATCACAGGCATTGTTTTGTTTGCCGTTGGCGTGCCCCTGAGTTTATTGTTTCGACATAAACCTCGTCAGTATGGTTACCTCCCCGATGGTGAAATCACAGACCCAATACCAGAGACATCGGGCAGGTCAAATCTCCGCTCGTCAGGCAAAACAGTGGCGTCAGAATCCGACTCTTCGGCGACTGGTTTTACGGCGAAAGCGGCGTTAAAGACACGAGCCTTTTGGTTTCTTTCTCTGGTCTTTTTCTTCCAGCAGGTAGGGACAAGCGCGGTCACCGTGCATATCGTACCCTATCTGGAGAGTGTGAATGTTCCCACAGCGATAGCCGCCGTTGCTGTGACCGGTATGACCATAAGCAGCCTTATCGGAAGGCTAGGCTTCGGACTCCTTGGTGATTTTGCCAACAAAAGATATCTAATAGCCATCGCTCTGACTGTCCAGACAATCGGTCTTTTGATATTCTCCTTTATAGATGTTAATACGGCTTGGCTTATTATCCCATTCCTCCTTACCTACGGTCCCGGATTCGGTGGACCGATACCTCTCAGACCGGCGCTGCAAGCTGATTTTTTTGGCACACAAAACTTCGGCGCCATAATGGGGCTGATATCGCTTATAGGCACAGTCGGAGGGCTTGCCAGCCCCGTCGTTGCCGGATGGGTCTTCGACACCTGGGGAAGCTATCACTTGGCCTGGCGAATCTTTGCCTTGCTTTCAATTCCGGCAATACCACTAATATTATTAACCAAACCACCACCAGCATCTCGCTGAGAAACATTACATAATAATAGAAACAAATTCGATACCTCGTTCTCCATCACCTGGAAATTTGTTTCAAGCAGGATTGACTATAGATAATGGTTGCGATATGATATTTTTCACGTAATCGGTAACCTGTCCCGGCGATATCCGTCCTTCCAGGCTTGGAAGGATGATTTCAAGACAATCCTCGAGCAGTGGAGTGGGGGTGGATATCTTCTAGTACGGGCTCGTAGCTCAGTGGTCAGAGCGGTCGGCTCATAACCGATTGGTCGCAGGTTCGATCCCTGCCGAGCCCACTAATTGGGTGGCAATCTGCTCGGAAGTCAATTTTACTTATCATGGAAAGGGGATGAGTATGGCTGGGAAAGTCTGGTTGGGCGTCCTGCTGGCTTTCAGTCTTTTATTCACTTCCTGCTATCCTCAACTATCCGTCCAGCAATACGACCAACTGAGGAAAGACATCGCCGACCTGGATGTTCAGCGCCAGTCACTTGAGAAAGAGACGGCCGCTCTTAAAGAGGAGTCGGCCGCCCTTAAGGCGAAGCACGCCGAAATACGGGCTTATATGGAATTCCTGAATAAGCTGGTCGCTACTCAAAGCTCGGAAAAGATTGTCTCAGGGAAACTGCTGTTCGACGTGGATTCCTTAATCAGCGCCAAAGAAGAGTTGACTAAAATGGCTAGAGACCTGGGTGATAATGATATTATTTACTACCTGGAGTTGATGAAGTCGGACACCGGCAGCCAGACCGTGGCCGCTTATTACAAGGCAATAGAATACTGTTTGAAAAGGGTGAGGCAGAACCTGGAATAGCCTCACTTTCTGCGGTTCGCTTTAAGCGACTCCCTTTCTCTTGAAAAAGGCAACATACGGGGGAATGATGTCATCGAAGCGGTGCAGCGTGGTGCGGGGGTCATCCGGATTACGTTCTTGATGGTATTTCAGCAGTCTTTCGGCCATCTTTTCTTCAGTTTCGCCGGCTTTCGTCGCTTCGAGGATGATATCTCCGTAGTCTTTGGTGGTGTTCCTGACCGATTGAATGAACTCGCCCGGTTCTCGGTCGGCCGTGCCGTGAGCGGCAAAAACGTGTTTTGGGTTAAGTGCCGCAATCCTATCGATTGACTCAAGAGCATAATCGAGGTTGAAGCCGGGAACGATGATAACAGCGTTGTTCCCCGTGTTGAGAAAGCCGAGCGAGTCACCACTGAATATCCCCTGGCTTTGCGGGTCATAGACGGACACATGGTGAGGGGCATGGCCTGGGGTATAGATAATCTTAAGTTCACGTCTGCCGAGCCTGACGATGTCGCCGTCTGCGACGGCGCGCACCTGTTTCTCGGGCACAGGTAGAATTGGCCCGTAATCAGCTTCAAATTTCTGCCCGTAAGCCTGCCGTGTGCCTTCAATCAGCTTATCAGGATTGATGATATGGCTGGCTCCCCGTTGATGAACGATGGCCTTCGCTTTGGGAAGCTGCTGTGCCAGCGTGCCTGCCCCGCCGGCGTGGTCGAGGTGAATATGGGTCAGGATGATGTTAGAGAGACGTGCCGGGTCATAGCCAAGCCCGCGGATAGCTTCCAGTACTGCCGGGCTAACCACCGCCGGGCCAGCATCGACGATGGCAGTTTCCCCATCTGAGACGATAAAATAAACCAGGCTGTATTGCAGATGGTCATTTGTTTTAGCGGCCTTTACCGGGCCGACATCTATTCTATAGATGCCATCTGTTACCTGGGCGATTGTGGTCAATCCGTTTAGTCTCCTCACCTAGCTTCCCACGAAACTCGGACAATTCACCTAAATCCCCCTAAATCCCCCCTTTTTCAAAGGGGGGATACCTGGAACGAGGGGGCAAAGTAACAGGCATCTCCCTTTCCTAAATGGAGACGAGAGTGATTTTAGCTTTCACGGAATGCTCTCTTACTACTCATTGAGCAAAATACATAGTATCCGCGTTGGGGTAGACAGCCACTTTGGCGCCGGCGCCGTGCGTTTTTTCCAGCCTCTTGATTACCTCATCCCAGTCGCCGGTCATTAAAGCCCTGTCATCACCGGTAAAACGCTCCATTAGTCTGGCTTCAGGGAACTCGGTATATATAATGTAGTTCTTAATGTGAGGAGGAAGCGACCCGCCCCCCGAGCCGCCATAGCCAGACGACTTGCCGAAGCTATCGAAAAGGTAGTGTACTACCTGGCCGGTGGGCGAATTGGCCAGCAAGACTATGCTGCCGCCCTTGAGGCTTACGGCCGGCAGGGCCGCCGAAGCCATCGTGTACTCG
>JACPPR010000093.1 GCA_016190895.1 Chloroflexota bacterium
CCCTCATCGGCCACGCCGGTAACGACAAAATTACCCTCGGGGCGGGCAAAGACCCTTATCGTGCTCTCCGAAGGGGAGTATTTAGTGGCATTTTCTACCAGGTTATAGAGTATCCTTTCCACGCGCACCGGGTCGGCATCGACCGGCGGCAAATCGGACGGAAACTCCACCAGGAACTGCTGACTGGCGCCCCGGTCTTTCAAGACTGTCATAATCTTCCCAGCCATCAGGGGGATACTGACCGGTTCATTATGAAGCTGCAGACGCCCGGCCTGGTGGCGGGATAGTTCCAGCATGTTCTCCAGGATAGCTCCCAGCGAGCCGGCGCCGTAAATAGCATTCTGAAGAAGCTCGCGCCTGTCGGCCGGCGATATCCCTTCCAGCATCGCCGTATCCAGCGAACCCGAAATCACGGTTAGCGGCGTGCGCAGCTCGTGGGAGACCAGGCTGATAAACTCATCCTTAAGCTGTTCCATCCTCTTGCGTTCGGTGACATCATGGAAGACAGCCAGCTTCGAGATACTGCCGTCCGCGTTTTTCAGGGGAACATCGGTAATCTCGTAAGTCCTGCCTGTTTTGATTACCTCGGAGTCTCTGCGGATGCTTTGGCCGCCGAGGACTTCCTCGTTGTTGCACCACGGGCAGACATCGTCACGGTTATTGAAATAATGGTAGCATTTCCTGTCCCCGATTTCACCATAGAGGGCTTTCAGAGGCGGATTTACATAATCGATGTTAAAATCTGGGCCCATAATAGCGACCCCGTCTTCCATCGAGTTCAGAATGCCGACCAGCCTATCGCGCTCGAACTGGATTAGTTGCTGCGCTTTTTTGCGCTCGGTGATATCCTCCATGCAGATTAATGTCTGTTCCTTGCTGGTAGCGAGCGGAACCGTGGAGACCAGAAAAGTCAGTTCCTCCCTTCTATCATCACGGACAAAGGGCAGGCTCCATTCTACCTGGTAATGGCTTCTGCCTGCCTCGATAGTATCGAGGACGGTCTGGCGCACCTGGCACACCTGGCACGCCTGACCGTAGCCGCAACCGCGGGGGTCATCCAGCGCGTGAAGACAAGCCAGCGCCTCGCCGTTGCGCAGTCCCAGTATATCTTCGGCCTGTCGCCCGATGAATCTTTCCGCCGCCGTATTAACTCGGAGAACCCGGCGGTCGGAATCCACCACCAGCATCAGGAGAGGCACACTGGCAAGAATGGTACCAAGCTCATTTTCACTGCTGCGCAGGGCTTCTTCCGCTTTCCTGCGTTCGGCAATCTCTTCTTCCAGCGCCACCGTATTCTCCTGGAGGTGCTCGTTCGCTGCTGTCAGTTCCTCTTCGACATCTTTGCGGGCGGCAATCTCAGCCTCCAACTCTGCTTTCGAGGCTGTCGCCTCTCTCAGGCTGGCAGTCATCTGGTTAAAGGCGTGGGCCAAATCACCGATTTCGTCGTTTTCCCTGACTTTAGTTTTGAACTCGAGGTCGCCCGAACCGATGACGGCGGTATCGGCCTGCAAGGCGGCGATGGATTTCAGCATCCGCCTCTGGACCAGCGTATAGTTGAACAGGAGATAGGCGATGAACACGCCGACCATCAAAAGAACGATAATCAGGTTGACTTGCCTTGCCTGGTCGGCTTGAGCACGCTCCAACGCTGAGAGCCGGATAGCATCGGACACCAGGCTCTGGCTCTGTACGGCCATCCGGCTCCAGGAAACCTGCAGCAGCGCCTGGTCGAGCGCCGCTCCGTTCTGAGATCCGCCTGAAGCGGACCCGATAGTAGCCGCCGTGTTATCGAAGACTTCCTTCATCCGCCGGGCATTCGCCTGAATGTTAGTGATAAGGGCTTGCTGCTCAGGCGTGTCTGCCGGCAGGCTATCCACTTCGGCCAGAAAAGAGGCGTATCTGGCTTGCCACCGGTCGAGCTGCTGGCTCTCGCGGTAAACCATGTAGTCATTAGACAGGTAGCTAAGCTCGCTAGCCCCCAGGGCAATGCTGGCGGCAGTCTCTTCATCCCGGTCCAGTTTTATCAGCTTCTGGGTTGTAATTATCGCCGATGCTGAAATGATGCCTATTGAGATGCCGAATACCAGCATCGTTATTATAAACTGGGTTCTAATCCTCACCACTACACCTCAAAGTTCGAACTCAAAAGTTAAAAGTCAAAGGTCAAAACCATAGCTAAAAACTGATAACTTACCTCTTATTCTTCATCGTGAGCAAACTGGCGGCTATAATTCTTGATATTTCATCGGTCTCACTTAATAAGTATGTCATTTTTGACCCTTGAATAGCAAGGGCGTCTTCTAAAAGCCCGAGCCAGTATGTTGTCTCGTTAGCCGACTTCAGAGCTATCTCAAAAAGAGGAATCCACATATAGCCTGGATTCCGGCTTCCGCCGGAATGGGAGAATACAGGGGCTAACCGTTATTTGCGATACACCACACTGGTTATTGAATCTTGGTCGGTTTCGTGGCATAATGAGTCCAGTATAATGTCAACCGACTTGATTTTGCTCCACGCCCCCAGCGTCTATGATTTCCGCCAGAAAACTATCCTCTACGGGCCGGTCAGCGACCTGATTCCGCCCTCCCCCGTTTTCGAGATGTACCCCATCGGCCTGACCAGCATTGCCGAATATCTGGAAGAAGCCGGCTACCGGGTGCGCATCGTCAACCTGGCTGTGCGGATGATGCGGGACCCGCACTTCAACGCCGAAGAGATGATAAAACGCCTGAAGGCGCCCATCTTCGGCATCGATTTGCACTGGATGGTGCACTGCCACGGCTCTATCGAGATAGCCAGACTGGTAAAGAAAAACCACCCCACCTCGAAGCTAGTCTTCGGCGGTTTTTCCTCCTCTTATTTTTACAAGGAACTAATCGAGCGCCCCGAAATCGACTACGTCATCAGGGGCGATTCTACGGAAGAGCCTTTCCGCCAGCTGATGGATTGTGTTGTGAAGAAGGTAGAGCCTGCCAAAGTGCCCAACCTGGTCTGGAAAGACAGTCGGGGCAAGGTGCGGGAAAATGCTTTTACGAATATCCCGACCGACCTGAGCAATGTGATGATTCACCATTACGATAGTGTGATACATTCAGTTTTCAGATACCGAGACCTGGTTAGCTACATTCCCTTCCGGGACTGGCTGCGCTATCCGATTACGGCTGTGCTGACCTGCCGGGGCTGCACGCATAGCTGCATCATCTGCGGCGGTTCGGCAGCCGCCTTCAGGCACATTCATCATCGGGATAAACCCGTCTTCAGAACCCCTGAGATGGTGGTGCAGAACATCAAGCGCATCGAGCGCTTCAGCCGGGGGCCTATCTTCGTCCTCGGCGACCTGCTCCAGAACGGCGAAGATTACGCTAACGAAATTTTGCGTCTGCTCGGAGAACACCCTGTAAAAAACCAGCTTATCTTCGAGCTCTTTGCGCCCGCCCCTAAAGAAATCCTGCGTAAGATGGGGGAGGTCGCTCCCAATTTCTGCCTGGAAATGTCGCCCGAATCACACGACCCTGAGATAAGAAAGGCCGTCGGCAGAAGCTACTCGAATGAGGCGCTGGAGCAGACGATGGATGATGCCCTCGAGGCGGGCTGCGGTCGGCTGGACATCTTCTTTATGACCGGCCTGTCGAAGCAGACAACAAAGTCGGTGATGGATACCGTCGATTACTGCGGCTACCAGCTTGAGAAGTTCAAAGGAGACAAAAGGCTCAGCCACTTTATTGCGCCCATTTCACCATTCCTCGACCCGGGCAGCCTGGCCTACGAGCATCCCGAGCACTATGGCTACCGCGTCCTGTTCAGGAAGCTGGAAGATTACCGCCAGGCGCTGGTCTCGCCAAGCTGGAAATATTCCCTGAACTATGAGACCGAGTGGATGACCCGCCATGAAATTGCCGAGAGCGCCTACGAAGCCATCCGACGGCTTATCCGCCTGAAGGCAAAATACGGCGTTATCTCGAAAGAATTGGCTGAAGTGGGCGAAAAGCGCCTCGACGATGCCCAGGCAATGATGCACCGTATCGATGAGATACTGGCCGGCAGCAACCAGTCCGAAGAACTAGCCGCAATTAAGCCCGGAGTAGACCGGATAAATGCCTTCCCCGTGAGTGAGAAAATCCAGTTGGAACTGCCGGTTGGCATGGTCAAGCTGAAGGTCTTAAGCTACCTCTGGTCGTGGGCAACCGGGAAATAGGAAACGCCTTGCCCCGGTGGTGAGGGCCGTTCATGCATCCAGATGGCCAAGCCCAGGCTGGCGAATAGTATCGCCAGAATCAATAGACTTACCAGCCAGACATTGAAACGTCTGAGCAGCACACCGAGTCCGGTAATAATCAGTAATACCGGCCAGAAGCGCCAGAGCGTCTCCCAGAGCCTCCAGGACAAGACCCCCATGGTTTGCAGCAGAAACACTACGCCGAGGAACAGCAAGAAGGCGCCGGCTACCGGGATATCATTTCCCCGAAGTGGTCTTTCTTGAGACACGGCTATCTCCTCCGACCGCCGAATATTATCACCAACCCGATAGCAATCAGCAGCAGAGGCCAGAGCGTACCCCAATGAAACCACGAGAAAATATTGAGATTGTCTAGCAGGAAAAGGACGCCGAGAATAATAAGAATAATGGCGATTGAATAGCCGGTTCGCTGTCGGGTCTTGCTCGTTTCTTGCGGCTCTCCTGCCTGTTCCTGCCTGGTAAAAGCAGTGCGGATTTCCGCACCCAGTTGCGTAGCCGTTTGCTTCATTTCAGCCACATTCTCCTTGACGACCTCTCTAGGTTCGCTTACCGCAGTGCCTTCCAAGGGCATTACGATAGCCAGAATGATATAAGCCAGGATACCTATGCCGCCCGCAAACACCAATAGCACTGCAATAAGCCTGACAATAGTGGGGTCTATCTCGAAATACTCGGCGATGCCCCCACACACCCCCCATATCATTCGGTCGCTCCGGCTCCTATAGAGTCTCTTCTGCATAGATAGCCTCCCTCGCCCGTTAGTTTAACATAAATTATACTGCTGGATATGTGTGAATGCAATCAGTCAGTAGAGGGCGTTTAACAACACCCTGTCATTCCCCGCCCCGTGTCGCAGCACGGGGTAAAAACTCCGGCGGGGAATCCATAAGAACGGGAGATTGTGGATTCTCCGGTCAAACCGGAGAATGACATTATTAAACGCCCTCCAGTATTTGTTTAGTCCGTAAGTCTGAATCCAGGAAGCTCTCCACAGAGATGCCATTGCGAGGGCACGTTCGCTTTGTTCAGTGTAAACTCCGCGACATGGCCATCTCAAAAATCTATAGAGATTGCTTCGCCTTCCGCCTGCGGCGGAATGGTCTCGCAATGACAAGGCAGACTTGTTCCGAGAGTCCATGGATTACGGATTTGATTATTGTTGCTTGAAATGCTAAACAAGGGTTATAATCAAGTCCACAGATACAGTAGCCCAGAGCGTTTCGAGAGATAAGAGCAGTGAGCGTGGAG
The DNA here is from genome assembly GCA_016190895.1 of Chloroflexota bacterium. Classification (GTDB taxonomy): domain Bacteria; phylum Chloroflexota; class Dehalococcoidia; order Dehalococcoidales; family UBA2162; genus JACPPR01. Next base: position 5,486 of record JACPPR010000093.1, read on the forward strand.
ATTAACATTCCCCAATTCTTACAGCACTATGCCAGCGGGGCAAAGGTAGCTGAGGTCAACGGAGGAAACGTCGGCGAGTGCCTTGCCGGGCTGGTTAAAAAATTTCCTCAGCTAAAGCCGCTGCTATTTGATAAAAGCGGGAGATTACACAGCTACCTCGATGTTTTTGTTAACCGGCAGAGCGCCTATCCCGAAGAACTGGCCAAGCCGGTCAGTGACGGAGACGAACTGCATATCATAAACATTATCGTGGGGGGTTAGAGAAAAAAGACAGGCGAGGAGGCAAGCGATGGCAGCGAACACAGGCAGGTTACTAAGGGTAAATCTCTCCACTGGCAAAGTGGGCACGGAATCTGTCCCTGAGCAGGTAGCTACTGATTTCGTCGGTGGCCGGGGCTACGGCATCAGGTATCTCTACGAAGAATTGAAGCCCGATGTCGACCCTCTGAGCGAAGAGAACAAATTGCTGCTGCTCAGCGGCCCGTTGTCCGGGGCCGGAGCGGTAGCCGTTTCGCGCTGGATGGCGGTGACCAAAAGCCCGCTTACCGGGGCTTACGCTCGTTCGGTCGGCGGCACTGATTTCGGCGCCTGGCTCAGGTTTGCCGGTTATGAGCTTATCATCATCGAAGGCAAGGCGGACAGACCTGTTTACCTTCATTTGACCCGGGAAGGCTGCACGGTCGAAAGCGCCTCCGAAATCTGGGGTAAGGACACTAAAGTCACCCAGGATTGGCTCACTGAAAAGTATGGGAGAAATACCCGTGCCGTCTGCATCGGGCCGGGCGGGGAGAAGCTGGTGAGATACGCCGCCATCGTCAGCGGGCGGCGAACGGCCGGTCGCTGCGGCACGGGCACCGTGATGGGCTCCAAAAACCTCAAGGCAGTCGCTATCACGGCCACCCGGCATCTCCAGCTATTCGACGAAGCAACTTTTAATGAACTGGCCAAGGAACAGGTAAAAATAGTCCTGGCTAATAAGGGTTTTCAGAATCATAGAGAGTGGGGCACGACGCGCACTCAAAACGTAACCAACGAAATCGGGGTCTACCCGGTGCAAAATTTCCGCTACGGGCAACAGGTCGGCTACGAAGAAATCACCGGCGAGGAATACCGCAAGCTGAGAACAGGAAAATTCGGCTGCTATGCCTGCCCGGCCCGCTGCGGTATGGCACACCAGGTCAACAGCGGCACTTACAAGGGAGCTTACAGCGAAGGCCCGGAGTACGAGACGATATGGGCATTCACGGGGAATACAGACAGCACCTCCAAAGAAGCCTCCATCGCTGCCGATGCACTGTGTGACGATCTCGGCATCGATACCATCAGCGCCGGCTGCTCCATTGGCTTTGCCTACGAGCTTTACGAAAAGGGTCTTCTTACCAGAGCCGATTGTGACGGGCTGGAGCTTAAATACGGCAATCATGAAGCGATGGTGGCTCTGGTTAAGAAAATAGCCAACCGTGAGGGTATCGGCAACCTGCTGGCGGAGGGCGTGGCACGGGCGGCCAAACAAATCGGCAAAGGCGCCGAGGCCTACGCCATACACGTCAAGGGGCTTGAATTACCCGCCTACGAACCGAGGGGAGCCAAGACTCAGGGGTTCAACTATGTCACTTCGAATATCGGCGCTAGCCACTGTTTCGGCTATGCCGCGCAGGACATCTTCGGAGCCATCGAGCCGCGGCCCTCAGACCGTTTTGCCGAGGAAGAAAACGCCGACCTGGTAGTCTACAACCAGAACGACACCGCCTGGCATGAAACGGGCATCATTTGCGCCTTTGCTGGCCGCTGGGGCTGGGTGGACCCTCTTTTCGGCAAGCTGCTGGTAGCTGCCCGGGGCATCGATGGGCTCGAAGATAAAGACCATCTGCACAAGGCGGGCGAGCGCATCTTCAACCTGGAGCGGGCTTTCAATGTGCGCGAGGGCTTCGGCCGGAAGGATGATACTCTGCCTCAACGTATGCTCACCGAGCCCCTCCACACCAGGGAAGCCCCCGGAGAAGGGCAAATCGTGAGACGTCAGGATAAGTTCCTCGATAATTACTATAAGCTAAGAGGATGGTCGAAACAGGGTGTGCCCACAGCCAGGAAACTGAAAGAGTTAGGACTGGACAGCGTAACAAGTGATATGACTGCCAAAAGGGGCAAATAGCTCTATGAATCATGAATATATGCTTTTAACGGGGGCGTTGAGGGTCTTTCAAGATTTCTCAAGTTCAAATGTAAAGGAGCTCTCGTTTGTTTACGATTTCAACAACGAATACTTTAATCTACTAAAGCATAAGTATCCGATCATAGACATTGCCGGCAAAGGCGATGATTTATCAAAAGCCTTGAACCTCATGCGCTGGGTATATAATAATACCTGGCATAATGGCGATAAGGATTTTAGTTTCCTAAAACCAAATTCCATCTCCATACTTGACTATTGCTTCGGAAAAGGACCGGAATTTGCGATAAACTGTTTTCTGCATGCAGTTATCTTTACTGAATGCTGCCTAGCGATCGGCTTGAAGGCTAGAACTATCAGTTGCTTACCGTTCAGCCCATATGATTTTGATAACCACGTAGTATCAATGGTTTTCATGCCTTCCCTGAAAAAGTGGGTAATGCTTGATCCTGACACCAACGCCTACTTTTTGGACCCGAATGGCAATATACTATCTCCCTGGGAAGCCAGACAAATACTTGCTGCAAACGGTGAAATCACTGTCAATACCGATATTGATACAAAATCAAACAAAAGTCTTCGAGCAAAAAGTTTTAGAGCAAAAACTGGCGAGTATAAGGAATACATGGCCAAGAATCTCTTCTATATCGCGTGCTCCAGGATAAATACGTTCGGTACGAACCGTACGAACCTCGGGGCAAGCCAGGAAACGCTGTATCTGGCTCCGAAAGGTTTTAACATTGCGGAGAGAGAACTGGCTAACCGCCAGTATCGTGTTGAAAATTCACCGCCCGAATATAAAAAGATGTTGGAAAGAACAAAAAAGGACATTATTGTAGAAAAGTTATTAATATCACTTGAACAGTTTATGCGCGAGTGATACGATAATTCCTCTCCCCTTGCGGCTTGCCCGCCCGTAGCTTTTGGCGAAGGCTGGGGAGAGGAATTACCTCTTCTCCCATTTCCCTCTCTCTTGAGGAGAGAGGGATTAAGGATGAGGGTGAAATGGAGGCGCACAGGCGGGACGCCTGTGCCACCGAACTGAAAGCTACATAAGGAGCAACAAATGATCATAGACATCTTCTGCCACCATATTTCGAGGCCGGCGTCAAAGCGATGAAGCTACCAGCCAGGAATTGAATAAAATACTCGGCGGCAACGCCAAGAAACTGCTCAAGATAAAATAAATCTATCGGCAAAGGAGATAAGAGAATGAATGGTATCACGGCGATGGCGAAAATCCTGAAGATGGAAGGTGTGGAGTTCATCAGTGGTTTCCCGATGAACGCTATCTTCGAGGCGGGAGCCAAAGAGGGCATCCGCCCGATAATGACCAGGAACGAACGGGTGGGGGTGGGCATCGCTGATGCTTTCACCAGGGCTTCATTCGGCCGGCGCATCGGGGTGTGCGCTATGCAATCCGGGCCCGGCGTTGAAAACGCCTTCGCCGGCGTCGCCCAGGCCTTCAGTGAGTCAGTGCCCATTCTGGTGCTGCCCACCGGGCCGGCGCGGCGGCGATTGTTGCCACCGAATTTCATCTCTTCGAGGAGTTTTAAGGATATCACCAAGTGGGCCGATATGATTGGCTTTGCCGACCAGGTGCCTGACCAGATGAGACGCGCCTTTGTTCAGCTAAGAATGGGCAAGCAGGGTCCGGTGCTGCTCGAAATACCCGAGGATGTCACGAGCGAAGAGTTCGATGATGCTAAATTTCACTACGAGCCGGTCAAGACCGCCCGTCCGGCCGGCGACCCGGCTGACATCCGGGCGGCGGCCAAAGCGCTGATAGCCGCCAGGAACCCCGTCATCCGCGCCGGTCAGGGCGTGCTCATTGCCTGCGCTACGGAGGAACTGGTTGAGCTTGCTGATTTGCTCCAGATTCCGGTCTTCTCGACGCTGGCCGGCAAGAGCGCTTTCCCTGAAAATCATCCACTGGCTCTCGGCGCCGGCGGGCGTACCCGCCCCAGGATGGTGATGGATTTCCTGAAAAAAGCCGACCTGGTCTTTGCCATCGGCTCCAGTTGCACCAAAGAGGGCTTTACCACTCCAATCCCCGATGGCAAGGCTGTCATTCAAGCCACTATCGACGAGCGCGACATCAGCAAAGACTATCCCCTGGAACAAGCCATCATCGGAGACGCCAAACTGGTGCTGCGCCAGCTTATCGAGGAGGTTAAGGTACAGCTTGGTTCCAAAGGGAAAAGAGCAAATGGCGATGTCGCCAAAGAAGTGAAGGCAGTCAAGGATGAGTGGCTGAAGGAGTGGGCGCCGAAGCTGAACTCCGACGAGACGCCCATCAATCCCTACCGGGTCATCCGGGATATGGCGCAGGTGCTGAACCCGGCGGAAACAATCATCACCCACGATTCCGGCAACCCGCGCGACCATCTGGTGCCCTTCTGGGAGACCCCTGTTCCCGGAGGCTACATCGGCTGGGGGAAGATGACCACGCTGGGAGCATCGCTCGGCTTTGCTATGGGCGCCAAGCTGGCCCGACCGGAGAAGACCTGCGTCAGTTTCCTGGGCAACGCCGCCTTCGGTATGGTGGGTATGGACTTCGAGACGGCCGTCAGGGAAAGGATTCCTATTCTGGTCGCTCTGGTCAATAACTCCCTGCTCGGCGGTTATTCATCATCTCATCCGGTGGCATCCGAGCGCTACAACCTCAATAAGCAGACGGGAGACTACGCCAAACTGGCGGAAGCCCTGGGCGGCTACGCTGAGAAAGTGGAAAAACCGGATGACATCATCCCCGCCCTCAAGAGAGCCAAGAAAGCCATTGATTCAGGCCAGGCAGCCCTGCTCGAATTCATCACCCGTGAGGAAGTGTCTTTTTCCCAGTACCGGTAGTTTTCAATTTGCCGTTACCCCGAAAATAGGCTGGTGGCACAGGCCTCCGTGCCTGTGCAAGATTATTTTCATACTTCATGGTGCTGGTTGTCCGGCATGATGGATTGCGAATCCTCCCTCTCCCCGGTACTCAAGCCGTCTGCTCGGCGGGGCGGTAGATAGGCGGCGCACTCCATCTTCCCGGCACCAAGCGATACGGGCCGGCGCCCCGATACAGAAAGAGTAAGGCCAGCCCGATTATCGGCAGGTGGCCGATTAGCTCCGCCGGGCCCAGGATAACCAGCGTTGTAAACAGAAGCCCGGTCACGATGGCGGCGATAAATCTCGTGGCAACGCCCATGGTAAGAAGCAGACCAATAGCCAGCTCCATCACCCCGGCGGCAAAGATAAAGTGCGCATTCGAGAAACTATCGAAACCAATTAGCGTCATAAAATTCAGCGGGTACTCATCGAGGAAGGTCAGCGCCATGTCAGGGTTGAGGATTTTGTTGTTCAGCGCCAGGACAGCGAAAGTCAGACCGGTGCCCACCCGCGCTGAAGTAAGCGCCAGGTCGGAATAACGTTTCGGGTCGCCCTTAACGAACCGGCGAAGAAGCCAGTCGGGGCAGGAACTGATGCCGACGAAGATGAAGGTCAACCCCAGCGCAGCGAATTCAAAGACATAATCAACGAGCAGGTTTAGCGGGAACAAGAGTAGCGCCAGCGGTAATGCCGCCAGCATCAGCATCCCCGCCAGGGAAAAGGCTATTTGACTGATTAGAAGCAGCCCAATGATTATCTGAACGATTCGGGTCAGGGGAACCAGACCGCTTTGCTCCGGGATAAGATTGGGCGCCAGAAAGACCCCCGTCAAAGCATTGGCGATTAGCATTACGCCGACCAGGACGGCGAGAACCCGCCACTCCGCCCCTCCGGGCAGGAAACGCTGCAGCTTTTCTGCCCGGAGACGCCACTTCTCCGACTTGCCTATCCGTTCGATGACAAAGGCGAGGAAAACCAGTGAGACGGTCGCTGCCAGCACCAACCCCATCGTCAGGTCGAATGCGAAGCCCTCACCCGCGTGACTGCCGCGCTCGACAAACCACCGCTCGTGGGCATGAGCAGGCTGAGTTTGTCCAAAAAACGAGATAGTAATGCCCGCTGCGCCAGCTAAAATGCGTCGCCACATTTGCCGCCTCCCACAATCCGGTAATTACACTCAGTATCGCATGGTTCCGGCTAGCGGTATATTGGTAGCGATACTTAGTTTTGGCTTGGTCGTGACGTAGTGAAATTCATTAATCAAACCATATACAAGGTTTGATTTACACAGCAAATGAAAAGTGACATAATAGGTTCACCTCGTTTTCACGCCTTTTCGAAAGTTTCCAAAGAAAGAATGAGCCGGGACTAAGTCGGTCAGGGAGGACAAGACAATGGCAAAGAAATTCAAGGTGGTCAGCCTGGGGAAATTGGGCAGCGCATCGCTCACGACAGAGGAGAAGGAGCTGGCCGGGGTGCCGGGTGGGGTGGAGGTGGTGGGGGCCAGACCGACCTCTGAGGATGAGGTCATTTCGGTGGCGAAGGATGCCGATGCCATTCTGGGCGGCGGCCGTTTCCTGACGCCCCGTGTGATGGCGGCGCTGCCGAAACTGAGGATGATTGGCACATATAGCGTCGGCTATGACACCCTCGATGTCGCTGCCGCCACGGCCAACCACATCATCATCGTCAATAATCCGGCTTTGTACTGGTGCATCGAGGAGGTGGCTAACCACGCTATTGCCCTGCTGCTGACGAGCGCTAAAAAGCTGGTTTTACTGAATAACCTGGTCAAGCAGGGGC
>JACPPR010000094.1 GCA_016190895.1 Chloroflexota bacterium
CGGAAAGCGTCTGAAGCCTGGTTGGGAGCCGAAGTAGCCCCGTAATCAAGCCGGACACGGTCGGAAAAAGGTAGAAAACGCAAAAACAAGAACGGCAGAACTGATAAACGGAGTATCAACACCAGTTTTTCAGCACCCTGTTAGGATTTCACGAAAGGGGATAGGGATGGAGAAATTGACTCATCTGAACTCAAAAGGCGAAGCCCGCATGGTGGATGTCGGCTCAAAGCCCGATACCCAGCGCGAGGCGGTGGCTACCGGCCGGGTGATAATGAAACCCAGCACCCTTGAGCAAATCAAGGCAGCCAGCCTCAAAAAGGGCGACGCCCTGGCGGTAGCCCGGGTGGCCGGCATTATGGCGGCTAAGAAAACGCCCGAACTGATTCCTCTCTGCCACCCCATCCTGACTAATGAAATCGCCATCGATTTCGACCTCTCCGGAAAAGATTCCATCGGCATCACTGCCACAGTCAAGTGCCTCGGCAAAACGGGGGCGGAGATGGAGGCGATGGTGGCTGCCTCCGTCGCCGCCCTGACCATTTACGATATGGGCAAGTCCGTAGACAGGGGTATGACCATCACTGAAATCCGCCTTGAAAGCAAAAGCGGGGGGAAGAGCGGGGTTTACCGGAGGAAGGCTTGAGTTAGCTGTCATTGCGAGACCATTCCGCCCGCAGGCGGAAGGCGAAGCAATCTGGGTGGGGTATTCCTCGCACCTGGATATCAGCTTTTCACTGGTAGGACAGAGAAAGGAATCTAGAATGGAAATAATCACCGCCACAGAAAAACACGTCCCTGAAATCGTAGAACTCTGGAAAGAGTTTATGGATTTTCACAGGCCTATCGACCCTCGCTTTCCCCTGCGCAAAGATGCCCATCTAAATTGGGTGAAGCACCTGAGGGAACTTATGAAATCGGAGAATGCTTGCGCGCTGGTTGGACTGGATAAAGGGCAAGCCGTCGCTTACTGCATCATCGAGAAAAGAAAGTATGCGCCGATATGGGAGCGGGAGTATTACGGCCTTATCTCGGATATGTTCGTGAGGGCAGACTATCGCCGCAAGGGTGCCGGCGAGCAGGTCTTCGCCAGAATGATAGAGTGGTTCAAAGCGAACAAGATAGACAGGGTCGATGTGACTGTAGCTGACGGTAACCAGCTAGGCTACCCATTCTGGAAGAAACACGGGTTCAAGGACTACATCAGCAGCATGTATCTGGATTTGAAGTAGATAACATATCGTAACGTCGGTCATTATTGTCTATGTGGCTGTTCGCTGCGCCGTTTGGTAATGTACCGTTCATCATTTCGGTATGGTCTTTTGTCCATGTAATAAACGATGCTTGTTTTTGGCCCGAAACCCAGGGATTCAAAGAAGCTCTCTTCATAGTTCCTGACGACATCATAGGAGATAAAGTCAGCGCCCATCTTGAAAAGCTCATCGATAAGGACGTCTCCAATCTTCTTTCCCAGCCCGGACTCGTCTTTGCCGATTAGGGAGCCGTTCACGATATCCAGGTTTTCACCCTGGTACTCCAGCTCAAGACAAAATTCCATGATTACCGCGCTCAGCCCATCGAACATCGCCCTGGCAATGCCAATCAATTTGTCGCCCTCGAATGCGCTGACCACCAGGCTGCTGTTGTACAAAGGCTTGCAGGCACGCTCTTTGCCATATCCTTCTTCACAGATGTGATTGCGCTGGTAGAAAGAAAAGAGTTGGTCGGTGGTTATTTCAGGGTTCACCAGTACTTTGATGTCTTTGTCCATCTTCTGTCGCTTCCGAAATCCCTCTCAATCTCCCTTTACGAAAGGGAGAAGTTTCAAAATTGATGCCCTGGCGTAACGTATCTCCCCCTTTCGTAAAGGGGGACTAGGGGGATTTTCCCAGCGTATCTAGAACAGCGTCACCGTCACCGGCGTGCCCTTCTCAAGCATATCCACGTTCTGCTCGATGGCGATATAGCCATCGGCGTTGGCGATGCTGGTGATGGCGCCTGATTCCTTGAAGGCGGAGAAAACCTCGCCGTTCTGAATCGTGACGGTCAGGAATTGCTTCCTGCCAACGCTGCCGGGGATTCTCCTGCCCGTCCTGGCCTGGACTGTCTCGCCCTTTCTCGGCGGCAGGTGCGCCATCTTCCTTATGGTAGGCAATACGAAGAGATAGCTGTTGATGAGGCAGGAGGTGGGATAACCCGGCATACCGAAGAGCGGCTTGCCCTCGATGAGGGCGAAGAGGGTCGGCTTTCCCGGCCTCACCTGGATGCCGTGGAAGAGCACCTCCCCCCACCCCTCCAGCACGCCCACCAGCAGGTCCCTTTCGCCGACCGAGGAGCCGCCCGAGATAACCACCAGGTCGTTCTTCAGGGACTGGCTGACCTTTGCCTTGATATCCTCGCGCGTATCACCGACCACACCAAGCCTGACGGGGACGCCGCCGTTTTCCCTGACGATGGCGGCGACGGTGTGGGAGTTGATATCATAAAGCTGGGACGGCTTGAGCTTCTTGCCCAGCTCCACCACCTCTTCTCCCGAAGGCATGATAGCCACCTTCGGCTGGGCGTAGACCTTGACCTGCTGGATGCCCTGGGAAGCTAGGACGCCGACCTTGCCCGCATTGAGCAGGGTGCCTTTGGCGAGCACACCCTCGCCTTCTCTAATGTCCTCCCCCATCTTGCCGACATTGCCTCCGGGCAAGACTGCCTTGAAAACCTTCACCTGGCCGTTCTCTACTTCCGTATCCTCGACCATCAAGACGGCGTCTGCCCCGGGCGGCATCATAGCCCCGGTGGAAATCTGGATACACTGGCCGGCGATTACCCTCTTTTTGGGCGCATCACCAGCGTGCAACTCGCCCGCCAGTTCGAGCGTCTTGGGCTTCATTTGTCCCGCGCCGAAGGTGTCTTTGGCTTTTACGGCGTAGCCGTCCATAGCGGCCCTATCGAATGAAGGTACGCTCAGCGCGGCCGCAATGTCCTCCGCCAGTACCCTGCCGACAGCCTCGTCTATGCCGATAGTCTCCGTCCGGTTGATTGGCTTTATGTGTGCTTCGACGACTCTTATCGCTTCCTCGAAGGAAAGCAGCGCTCCGAATGGTTTCATCTTGTCGCCTCCCTGACTAAATGCCCGATTTCGGGCAGGATAATCTTTTCTATCGCCAGTTTCGTTGCCCCCAGCGAACCGGGTAGTGAAAGAATAATTTTTCCGCTAATCACGCCAGCCACAGCCCGGCTCATTATGCTGGAAGTGCCGATTTCCTGATACGACAAATATCGGAAAAGCTCCCCGAAGCCATCCAGCCTCTTCTCCAGCATCGGCGTGACTGTTTCCACGGTAACATCTCGGTGACTCAGCCCGGTGCCGCCGCTGGTGATGATAACCTGCAGTCCTTCCATCTTCAGCAGTTCGTTAATCTTCTGTTCGATGGCGGGCGCATCGTTTTTCAAGAGGGCGTAAGCCAGTATCTTGTGTCCGTTCCAGCTTAGTTGTTCTTTGAAGAGCTTGCCCGATTCGTCAGTCTCTTCGGTGCGGGAATCGGAGATGGTGATGATGGCGCAGTTCACGCTCCGCGGGGATGCTTCTTTATGTTCTAAGTGGCTCAATAATAGCTCCTCTCTAGAGACATTATAGAGGGAAATCACCTAATTGTCATTGCGAGCCATCCCGACTTCTCGGGAGGCGAAGCAATCTCTATGAATCTTATGGATGGCCACGTCGTCCCGATTCCATCGGGACTCCTCGCAATGACAGTATGAGACGCAGAGAGGGGGCATTGCCCCCTCTCTGAAATCCATATTCGTTTTACGTGGTAGGTTATGCGGGTCTTCGAGCGCCAGCCTCGGCTGGAACTCCTGCTGCCGCTGGAGGCCTGGGTGGACCGCCAGCCGCATATACGAGAGGTTTGCATAGTATCTCGTTGACCCTGGTTCTGAAGAGGTCCCTCGAAGTCGAGGCTCTCATCACGACAGCCGTGTCGGCCCCGCGGCCGCTGCCGGCAATGGCGATAATGTCCTGGTCGGTGGGTACCTGGCCGGCGTCAGCCGCCATAGCGCCACACTCGACGACCACTTTGATGCCGGCGCTTATCATCCGCAGCGTGCTGGCGATGATATCCGGTATCTCCAGGATGGGACCAGTGAGAGGCGCTGGCGGCGTCCCCGGTGCGGGAGGAGGGGTCGGGCGGCGAGTCAGTCCGGTCAGAGCATGCTGGGCGAAAACCACTGCTCCGCCTTTGCTCTCGACCTTTTTCCTGTTTTCGTCGGTAAACTCGTTCTTGTTCGGCTCTCTATAGCCGTAGGCATGCCCCACTGCTACCACCTTGCACCCGTTGAACACATCTACCGCTCTGGCGGCGACATCCCCGCGAGTGGAGGCTATCAAGATAGTCTTGATGCCTAACTCATCGGCTCGCTGTTTGGCGATTTTGAGTGTCACCTCCGTGTTGTCCGGTCCTACCTTGTCGAAATAGGTAATCTTTCCTTCCATCCAGTCCCCCTTCTTAAATTTAGTAAGCCGTATTGTAGCACTAAACAAAAGCGGGGGTCAAAAAATGTAAGGAGGGCGTTTAATAATTAACATTGTCATTGCTATGAAAATAAGCTGGTGGCACAGGCCTCCGTGCCTGTGCACAGTCATTTTCATACTTTGTGGCGCTGGTTGTCCAGCAATCTCTATAGATTTTTGAGATTGCCACGAGCGGAGTTTACACTGACCCTGAACGTAGTGAAGGGGAAAGTGCCCTCGCAATGACACCTGTTCCTCAACAACAAAAAATCGATTAACCGAAAAGCTGTATTTTCTTTTTAGTTATGTTAAAATATATTTGTCTTATCGGGAAAGAGTCTGGCTGTGGCTGGCACTGTCAGCACTCAGCGGTTGAATACAAATACTGCTATTGGTGAGGAGAAGTGGTGAAAGAGGATATCGAACGGTTTCTAACTTATCTATCTGTCGAGAAGGGCTACGCTGAGAATACCCTGGCTGCTTATCAAAACGACCTTTCCGATTTATCTCGATTCGTTGGAGAAATGGCAGCCAAGAATCACTCAGCTCCTTCCTGGGCTAATTTTAACCGTCAGGCAATGTTGAACTATCAGCTGAAACTGAAGGAAAGAAATTACGCTAACACTACTCTGGCCCGAAAAGTAGCCGCCGCCAAATCCTTTTTTAAGTTTATGGTGGCGGAGGGCCGTCTCAAAGACAACCCGACAGAAAACGTGGCTTCTCCTAACGTGGGTCGGTTATTGCCCAAGCCTATTTCCATCACCCAGGTTCAGCGCTTGTTAGAGCAGCCTACCAGGCTATCCACGCCCGAGGCAAAAAGAGATAGCGCCATGCTCTCGCTGTTGTACGCCAGCGGGATGAGGGTAAGCGAGCTGATTTCACTGAACGTGGGGGATGTGGATACGCAAGAAGATTTTGTGCGCTGCTTCGGTAAAGGTCACAAGGAGCGCCTGATTCCGATTGCCAGGAAGGCATCCCTGGCTGTACAAGAGTACCTGAAGGACGCCCGTCCTAAACTGGCGGGCAGTAAGGGCGATAAGGCTGTGTTTCTAAATCGTCGTGGCGAGAGGCTGACCCGGCAGGGTTTCTGGCAGATATTGAAAGCCTATGCCAAAGCCGCCGGGCTTAGTGGAGAGATAACCCCTCATACCCTGCGGCACAGCTTTGCCACCCATATGCTGAGCGGAGGCGCCGACCTGCGTTCGGTCCAGGAATTATTGGGTCATGCCAATATCTCAACCACCCAGGTTTATACCCACCTGACCAGCGAACATGTCCGGCGTACCTATGAAAAAGCCCACCCCAGAGCCAAATAAGATACGTTCAAATGTCAAAGCTCAGATGTCAGGTTGAGAAGGTGCTTCAGACATTTAGCCATTTGGAATTGATTTGAACTTTGGATTTTGAACTTTGAACTTCGTTTGATGAACTTCGGACTCTTGTTTAGGGTTTAGATTAAGATTTAGAATTTTTATTCGGAGGAAAGAATGCCTGCTAAATCAGGGCGTGGTGGTCGAAGAGGAAAGTATTCTTATCAGAGTAAAAAGCAGGGCGCGCAGGGCCAACCCGGGGCAGTCCGGCAGCCTGCGGCTGCTCAAGCGGAGCCTTCCCCCATCTCTGCCAGAGTAGCTGCCCCCCGTCCGGCTCCGGCTCGTCAGACAAGAAAGGTCGCTGACATGATAAAGCCATCGGCGATACGCTATGCTCTGGTGCCTAAGGAGTTGAAGACTATCGGTATTCTCGCCGGAGTAATACTGGTTCTCCTGATTGTCTTAGCCCGGGTTTTAGCCTAGCGACTAAGTAATACTTAGGCTTAATGGTGGTGGCACAGAGCCTGCCCCGTACTCGATACGGGGCGTCCCTGCCTGTGTAATACCGAAGGGAACTGTCGCTTCGTCTCCCTCACCGGTGAGGGAGACCGGGCAGGAAGATAGAAAATTGTGACGGAGGAGAAAATGGATACCTTAGAGGCAATCAAGAACAGGAGAAGCATACGCCAGCAGAAGTCCGACCCCATCGATGAGGCAACGCTGAACAAGGTTCTGGAGGCTGCCCGCTGGGCGCCGTCCTGGGCGAATGTCCAGGCCTGGCGTTTCGTTGTGGTGCGCGACCAGAATATCAAGGCTCAGCTCGATGCTACCCGCGGCCGCCGCCCCCCGCCGCCCCCCGCGCCGGGTGCCACTCCGCCCCCGCCCCCATCGGCTGTTATTACGGCACCGGTGACAATCGTTGTCTGCGGCGAACTGAAAAAGGCGGGCGTTCGCCCTGACGGCACGCCCAGCACGGATAAAGGCGATAGCTGGTATATGTATGATGCCGGGTTAGCCACTCAGAACCTCTGTCTGGCAGCTCACGCCCTGGGTTTGGGCACGGTGATTCTTGGCGCCTTTGATGCCAGGAAGGTCGCTGAAATTCTGCAGGTGCCGGAAGGTTTCGCCCCGGTCGTTATGGTCCCCCTGGGCGCTCCGTCTGCGCCAGGCCGGCCGACCACCAGAAAAGAGCTTTCGGAGATTGTCTTTTACGATAAGTTCGGGGCTAAATAGCCCGTTTAATCGTTACTGCTAGCAAAGCGTGGCAATCCACCTTTTGTCATCGCGAGACCCTTCCCCGACTTGTCGGGGAAGGCGAAGCAATCTCTAGGGATTCTTAAGATTGTCACGGCAACAGCTCTCATTCCGTGCTTGACACGCCCCGATTCCATCGGGGAGAAAACCTGGCTCCTTATGCTTCTGGATACCGACTTGAGTTTACCCCGTACCACGATACGGGGTCGGTATGGAGATAGATTTATGATTTCGGATCTGGTGCATCAGGTATAGATGACCTTCAAACGCTGGCTGATTCTGGCTACCCTCATATTCGGCCTCGGCATGGTCTGGGGCTGGCTCGCTTCTCCCGGTACAGAGGGGCTGCTGGCTGAAGAGGCGTCCAGCCTTAAGAATCTGTCTGATTTCCTGATGGACCTGCCCCGGTCATCATTGTTCGTTTTCATCTTCCTTAAGAACGTGAGCGCCATAGCGATAGGTTTCATACTCAGCCCGCTCCTCCTTCTCGTGCCGGTTCTGGCGCTGTTTCTTAATGGAGGATTGCTGGGTCTGGTATCGGCTCAGGTCGTTCAGGAGAAATCACTCGGTTTCCTACTGGCCGGAATCCTGCCTCACGGCATCTTCGAGTTGCCGGCCTTGATGATCGGCGAGGCGGCCGCGCTCAGCTTCGGCATGGCGGCAATTCAGGCGCTATTCGACAAAGAGAAGAGGCAGCTGCTGCGAGCCAATTATAGAAAGAACATCAGGTATCTGGGGCTGGCAATTATCCTGTTATTGCCCGCCGCCCTCATCGAGACGTATGTCACGCCTTTGCTGGTGGGGTAAAGAGCACTCTGCTAGGGAGAGTGTTTAACTGTCCCTCTGACCCTCTTCTACTTAAGTCGACCAAAATCCCTAGAAATAATTTCCATGATTTGATGAATATCACCCTCATCTTTGGCGGATGCGTATAATGAGAAGTCTGTTATTGGTTCATGTACTTCCATCAGCTTACCTTGTCTTGGCTCATCTTCCTTCTTTACAAAATCGCCCATACGCTCTAATCCCTTGTGAAATCTTTTGAGTGTGGTGGCGATAGCCTCTTGGCTATTATCTATTCCTACCCACGTCCGCTTTAATTCCGATGCTACAGCTAAAGTAGTGCCAGACCCACAGAAGCAGTCGAGTACCAAATCGCCGGGATTCGAGGAAGTCTTGATTATACGTTCTACTAATGCCGGGTTCTTCTCGGTTGGATAACCAGATATTTTGACCATTTGATTATGGGCGTCTTTGAACTCCAGCCATATGTCTTGAAGCTGCACGCCTTCACTTTGGTCAAAGTAAATTTTTCTTCGTGGGTTTCCTGTAGGCGACCAATATATCTCTCCCTTTGCGTCTAGTTCGTCAAGAGTCTTGGGAGTGAATTGCCAGTGCTTACCAGGCGGAGGATTCATCCCCCGCCACGGTTGCCCCGTTTCTCCATGCCTTATTCCAGGTGCATGAATGGGAACCTTTTTGTAACGGCGTCCTGTGTTTTCCTCAATATAAGTATATTCTTTGTCTGCTTTTTCCATTGTCCAGTTTTCCATCGGTCTATTCCACACATAGTTGTTTGTCTTCGTATAGAACAATATGTAGTCAGAAATATTACCATATGCTTTCCGTGTATAATTCTTCGGGTTGCTTTTTTTCCGTGTAATCCAATTTCTAAAGTTGTTTTTTCCGAATATTTCATCCATGATTACTTTTGTATGGAATACCATATTGTCGTCGAGATGGACATATATCGAACCGTCATCCGACAGGAGTTCTCTCAGTAATATTAACCGCTCTCTAAGAAATTCAATATAGTTGGCACCCGCCAACAGGTCTTCGTACGCATCCACCTGATTACGCGACTGGAAGACGCTTCTCGTTGAGAAAGGCGGGTCTATATAGACAAGTCGAACATTTTTTTTGATTTCTGCATCTTTAAGAAGAAAGGCTAGTAGTGGTAGGTTGTCACCGTAATAAAGCCTATTCCTCCAACCGTCTTTTCCCTGCCATAGCAGCTTAATATTAGCCGGCTCACTTTGAAGAATTTCAGGTTCCGTCTTCTTGCCTTTGTAGGACAGTTCTACCTCAAAACCATCACCATTATCCCATTGACGGTTCAGATTGCCATTCCATTTCGTTTTAGAAATACCTGTAGCCACCGAGATGTCTCCTAACTTCTAAGCCATTTAGCGGTTATGCGTTCAGCTATCATACGCAATGTAACCACCATTATTTTCCCTGGCCACCTGTTTTCAATCTTTGCGTAATCATCCCACATTGTCCCTAATAACAGACCTGGCCCATCGTTGACAAAGATTACCTTAGTTTTATACCCGCGTTCTTTTGCAAATGTCAGTATTTCGTCCGCGCAATTGATGTAACCGCCCGGTCTGTCGTCTTCTTGTGTACCACCGCGGTCTGAATCATATCGTGCCAACCCAATGGCGAGCACATGCTTTTTATCCTTGTCATATATGGCAAAGTCAACTGAACGTGTAGGATTGGGGTAATCTTTAAAGATGTTACCCATTGGAATGTCTTTTCCCGCTCTCTCCGGTCCTTCAATAGAAAGGGCAGGGAAATTACTCCTGAAAACCGAGAAAAACTTCTCGGTCAGGTCGTATCCCTTTTTGCCTCGGCTCTTATACTCCCAAAGAACCGCACACAGTGCTTCATCTGGAACAGGTCTGGTCTCATATGCGGCTTGGACTTCCTGTATCGGTCTAAATCCTTTACCGAATCGCTCGCAAATCGTCTTTGCCTTACTTTTTATCTTTAGCATTTCGACGGGGGTTTCTGGGCTGACGTATTTTCTGAAAACTCTTGATAGTTCTACTCGCATCCAAGATTCCTGGACTTCCGAGATGCATAAACAACGCGATAGATGATTCTGAAGTCTTTATCAATTGTCCAAACATCACGAGTACTGGTTTATATAATTCACACGCATGTTTCAAAATATCTGGATAATATTCCCCTGTCGCTAGCGTTATCCATTTATGACCGTCTGTTTTATAGTCCCCAAAGGACTCGTTTTTCTCTGGCATTATTCGTATTATCCTGATGCTTCACACCATTCTACCACATTTGGGATTACCTAATTAGTCTGATTTTTATCCATACCTCAAGTGTCCATAAGCGCTAATCTTTGCCTAACTACGTTTTGCTTTCCTGATTGTCTGCCGTAGGCTGATGTTTCTACTCAAACTTGCCCCATCGCTCAACTCTCAGTATAATAGGGCTGAATAAATCCAGAGGCAATAAATCCGTAGGCAGGTGAAGAGATGGAACAATTCCCACTGGAGAAAATTCGCAACCTCGTTTTGCTCTCCCACAATGGCGCCGGCAAGACATCACTCTCGGAAGCTATTTTGTTCGATTGCGGGGTGACTAACCGGCTGGGTAAGGTGACCGATGGCACTACCGTCTCAGACTACGACCCCATCGAAACGAAACACAAAATCAGCATCAACCTCTCGGTGTTGCCCTGCCCGTGGAAGGGAACCAAACTCAACATCATCGATACCCCTGGCTACGCTGACTTCGTGGCCGAGGTCAAAGCGGGCACGCGGGTGAGCGATGCGGCGGTAATCACGGTCTGCGCTGCCTCCGGCGTGGAAGTCGGCACCGAGCAGGTCTGGGGATACAGCGAGGAAGCTAACCTCTCCCGCCTTATCTTCGTGAACAAAATGGATCGTGAGAATGCCGATTTCTACAAAACCGTCTCGGCGCTTCAGGCTAAATTCGGCGCCAGGTGCGTGCCGCTGCAACTGCCAATCGGCGCTCAGCACGAGTTCCAGGGCGTCATCGACCTGCTGACCCTGAACGCTTATACCGGCACGGAAGCCAAGGCGGGCGAAATCCCCGCAGCGCTGCAAAGCCAGGTCAAGTCTTTTCGTGACAAACTTATCGAGGCGGCCGCTGAGGTGGATGATAGCCTGCTGGAGAAGTACCTGGGCGGCGCCGAGCTTACTCTGGAAGAACTGACCAGGAGTTTGCGCCAGGGCGTCATCGCCGGGAAAATAGTGCCGGTGCTGACCGGGTCATCCCTGAAGAATATCGGCATCGGCTTCTTGCTGGATGCCGTCAACAGCTATCTGCCATCGCCAAAGGAACGGCCGGTGGCTATCCTCGGGGAGGGGAGCAAGACCGAGGCAGTGACACCCAGCCCGGAAGGGCCTCTGGCAGCCCTGGTCTTTAAGACTACCGCCGACCCGTATGTCGGCAAGCTCACTTATTTCCGGGTCTACAGCGGTGTTTTCAGCAGTAACTCTCAGGTCTGGAACTCGACCCGCGGCGAGATGGAGCGTATCGGCCAGCTATTTACAGTGAGGGGCAAGACCCAGGAGCCGGTGTCTCAGGTCGGCGCCGGAGACATCGGAGGGGTTGCCAAGCTAAATACGACTTCTACCGGGGACACTTTGAGCAAACAGGATAAGCCCGTGAAGCTGCCTCCGATTGCTTTCCCAAAACCCGTTTTCAGCCAGGCCGTCTACCCCAAAACCAAGACCGACCTGGACAAGCTGGGCACTGCCTTGACCCGGCTCACTGAAGAAGAGCCGACCCTTCAGGTGCGGCGGGACCGGGAGACCGGTGAAACTGTTCTCTCCGGGCTGGGTGAAACGCAGCTAGCCGTGGCTGCCGAGAAGATGCAGCAGAAGTTCGGCGTCGGCGTCAACCTGGAAACTCCTAAAGTCCCCTTCAGGGAGACGGTAACCACGGCCACCAAGGCCGAGTACAAGCATAAGAAGCAGAGCGGCGGGCACGGGCAATACGGGCACGTTATGCTCGAGGTGGAGCCTTTGTCGCGGGTCGGCAAGTATGAGTTCGCAGATAAGGTGGTCGGAGGCAAAATACCCAAGAACTATATCCCGGCGGTTGAGAAAGGGGTCCATGAGGCGCTCCAGGAAGGAGTGCTGGCCGGCTTCCCGGTAACCGATGTCCGGGTTAGCGTTTACGATGGCAGCTTCCATCCGGTCGATTCTTCTGAAATCTGTTTCAAGATTGCCGGCGCCGGGGCGGTGAAGAAAGCGCTGTCCGAGGCCCAGCCCATTATCCTCGAGCCGATAATGAATATTACAGTCACTGTTCCCGAGGACCATACCGGTGACATCATCGGCGACCTTAACACCAAGCGGGCGCAGCTACAGGGGATGAATCCGTCCGATGGCATCAATGTTATCCAGGCTCAGGCGCCTCTGGCCGAAATACAGCGCTACGCCATCGACCTGAAATCGATTACCCAGGGCAGAGGCAGCTTCACCACCGAGTTCAGTCACTACCAGCCGATGCCCCATTTGAATGCCCAGAAAGTGATTGCCCAGAAGGAAGCCGAAAAAGCTAAGGCCGCCTAAACCAAAGTCAAGCAAGCTTTCAGCAATCAGCGGGGGCGCAGCATAGTTCTACAAAGTCATCATAGGTGCTGCGCCCCTACTAAATTAACTCTGAGCCACTTATAAGCCAGTCAATTTGACAGTACCCAGAAAGAGGTCGTAGACTATACCCACTTTTCCCGTACGGAGAGGGTACATTGAAGTGCCCGAAGTGCCAGACCGAAAACCCAGAGGGCGTGAAATTCTGCGGCGAATGTGGAAGGCCGTTTTCTGCAGAAATCGCCTGCCCGAAATGCGGCCACAAGAACCCTCAAGGCGTGAAGTTTTGCCACGAGTGTGGTCAGCCCCTCACTCACGCCCAAACTCTCCAACCGTCCGTGGCACAGGCCTCCGTGCCTGTGCAAAATCAGACTCCCCAGTCATCGGTAGTACAGGCGTCCCCGCCTGTACTCAATCAAAGTCCCATCCCCGCCTCCTTTGCTAACGGCCGTTATACTGTCAAGAAGTTCCTTGGCGAAGGCGGCAAGAAGAAGGTCTACCTCGCCCATGACACAACACTGGACCGGGATGTCGCTTTCGCTTTAATCAAGACCGAAAAGCTGGATGAGGCGGGAAGGACAAGAATCAAGCGCGAGGCCCAGGCTATGGGCAGGCTCGACCACCCCAATATCGTCTCCGTCCTCGATTTCGGCGACCATGAAGGACAGCCGTATATGGTCTTGCCGCTCTTGTCCGGCGGGGACGTGGAAGGGCTTATCAAGAAAGCCCCCGACCACCGCCTCCCCCTCGATAAGGCGCTTGAAATAGCCGGGTCCGTCTGCAAAGGGCTGGAATTCGCCCACGGCAAAGGCATCATCCACCGTGACATCAAACCGGGCAACGTCTGGCTCAATGCCGATGGCATCGCCAAGGTCGGCGACTTCGGTTTGGCCGTAGCTACCGACCTGCCCCGTTTAACCCAGGACGGCATGATGGTGGGCACAGTGTCCTATATGCCGCCGGAGCAGGCGATGGGCGGCAAGGTGACAAATAAAGCCGACCTCTATTCTTTAGGGGCTATGTTATATGAAATGGTTACCGGCAGGCCGCCTTTTGTTGGTGATGATTCTGTTGCCATCATCGGCCAGCATATCCAAACACCCCCGGTTTCCCCCACCTGGCACCGGGCTGATTTGCCACCATCTCTTGAAACGCTGATTATGCGCCTGCTGGAGAAAGACCCTGAGAAGCGCCCCGCCTCAGCCACCCTCGTCCTCCAGACCCTGGAGCTAATCGTGGCCGGTAAACAAACAACTCAACAGACTCAAGAAACTCCAAAAACAGCCCCAAACCCGATATACAGGCGGGTTTTTGTTGGGCGGGAAGCCGAGCTAAAAACGCTCCAATCGGCCTTTGACAGCGCTATGGCCGGTAAGGGCGCTCTGGCTGTGGTTGTCGGTGAGCCGGGCATTGGCAAGACCTCCCTTTGTGAACAGCTGCAGACTTATGTTGCTTTACGCGGCGGCAAGACGCTGGTCGGCCACTGCTATGAAAAAGGCTCAACATCATTGCCATATTTAGCCTTCGTTGAGGCTTTACGCTCCTATGTCCTCACCCGCCCACCTGACGACCTGCGCAAAGAGATGGGCACCGGCGCCGGTGATGTCGCCCGTATTATCTCCGAAGTAAGAGAACGGCTTAAAGTAGAGCCGAGACCAGCCGGCGACCCCGAGGAAGAGCGCTACCGCCTGATGCAGGCGGTGACCGATTTCCTAGTCAATGCCTCGGCAGTGCAGCCTTTACTCATCGTATTGGAAGATTTGCATGATGCCGATAAGGGCACCTTAGAGATGCTCACCCACGTCTCCCGTCACCTGGAAGGGTCGAGGTTACTTATCGTGGGCACATATAGAGATGTCGAAGTAGACAGGACTCATCCCCTCTCCGGCTTTCTGGCTGAGCTACGGCGGATATCCAATTTCACCAGGGTTGCCCTGCGGGGACTGACCGCGGACGAGGTTCAGCGATGCTCCAGAATGTAGTGGAGCAGGAGATACCCTGGAGTTGGGCCGAGGCAGTGCACCGCCAGACCGAGGGCAATCCCCTCTTCGTCCAGGAAACATTAAGATATCTGGTAGAAGAAGGGCACATCGGCAAGCAGGATGGGCAGTGGAAAACAATCAGCCAGACGACGATTGCCATGGCCATCCCTGAAGGCCTGAAGGATGTCATCGGCAAACGCCTCTCCCGGCTCAGTCCGGGCTGTAATACGCTATTATCCATGGCGGCGGTGGTGGGGCGGGATTTCAGCCTGGTGGTACTGCAAAAAGTAGTCCAGGTGACCGAGGAGGAGCTTTACACCGCCTTGGAGGAAGCTACCTCGGCAGGTGTCCTTGAAGCGCGCTCTCAGGTGGGCAAGGGCAGCAGTTTCTGGTTTGCCCACGCCTTCTTCCGCCAGACCCTTTACCAGGAGCTTTTCGCTCCAAGACGCATCCGCACCCACCAGCAGGTCGGACGGGCTTTGGAAGAAGTCCACGCCCAAAGATTAGAAGAGCACGCCGCCGAACTGGCCGCCCATTTCAGCCAGTCCACGGAAGCGAGCGACCTGGCCAAAGCCGTCAAATACAGGGAGATAGCCGCCAAGCGGGCCCTTTCCGTCTATGCCTACAGCGAGGCAGTACGACTCTATGAAGAATGTCTCAAAGCCCAGGAAGTGCTCGACCCCGACGACAAAGCTAAACAGTGTGACTTACTCCTTGCCCTGGGAGATGCTCTCATCCGAGCCGGAGAGGTGGGCCGCTGTGTTGACGAGGTAGCTCCGAAAGCATTTGCTTTTGCTGAGGCGGTACCCGACCCAAAGCGGGCGTCTCTTTCCGGCATTCTAGCTTGTAGAGGGCTGGCGAACATTGGACAGACACCTGCATTCAGGACTCCTGAAGGGAAATCCTGGGTGGAACGGTGCGACCGCTACGCACCACCTGATTCAGTCGAACGTGTTTGGGCAGATTTCTGGCTGGCAGTTATGAACATGGCTCAGGCCAAGATGTCTGAAACGATTAAAATACATAAGCGCGGCGTAGACCTTGCTCGGCGTATTGGAGACAGGGAGGGGTTTTTGCGTCACGGCGGACAATTGCTCTTGGTCGGTTCACCGCTTGAGGATGGCGAGGAACGGAAAGAGCTCGCCGAGGAGATGATGCGAATTCCCCGCACCGCTCTCGACCAGATGACGGTAACAACTGTTTTAGCACGCTTAACAACCTTTTTCCTGCAAATCGGACAAAGGAAACAGATAGAAGAGCTGATGGCCGAGGAACAAACTGTGGCTGAACGGACCCGGCAGGTAAACATCCGGCTGACTAACATGCGTAGTCAAGCCCTGTTGGCTGCCATTGATGGCCGCCTTGAGGAAGCCGTTGACATCGCTCACCGGATGATGGCAGTAGGGACCGAGTACGGCATGCTGGATAACGCTCGCGTGCTTGTTGTGAACGGACCTCAGACTGCGTTCATAGAGATTGGACTTACACACGAGATGCTACAGATCTTGGAGGAGATGACCAAGCGATATGGCATCACAGGGCCAGCATGGCTTGCTCGCGAGGCGCTTTTCAAAGCTCACTTGGGCCGCCAGGAAGAAGCCGCCGAGATTCTGAACAGACAGGGATTGTCCGAAGCTGAAGCCGTACGAGATCATAATGACAGTTCTTTCTTTGCTAATTTGATGATGCTGGAAACTGCTACTATCATAGGACATCGCGAGGCGGCTGCCAGAGTGCTAGAGCGTTTTTCCACTTATACCCTACCGCCGTTTGACCATATGAGCCTAACCTGCATCTATCGCCTGCTTGGGGCAACCAAAGCGCTGGTGGGCAGGACTGAAGAAGCCCGGGCTGACTATAAAGAAGCTCTCAGGGTCTCCACCGAGATGAGGTTCCGGCCGGAGGTCGCCCTGACCCGTCTCGGGCTTGCCGAGCTATTGCTGGAGCACTACCCCAAAGAAAAGAAAGAAGCCCTGGAGCACCTCGATTTCGCCATCAAAGAGTTCCGCGAGATGAAAATGCAGCCCTCCCTCGAGCGGGCTTTGCGGCACAAGGATATTTTGAAGGCGTAGGGTGAAATCCCTCTCAATCTCCCCTTCGACAAGCTCAGGGCAGGCTCTTTACGAAAGGGAGAAGGGGGAGACCTGCCCTGGCTTGTCGAAGCGGTGAGGGTGAGGTTATTTACCCCTCACCTTTAATTCCTCTCCCGCAGGGGGAGAGGAAGATGGGAGAAGTAAGTAAATACTCTCCCGCAAGGGGGAAGAGAAGAATTTAGGTAGGGGTGCAGCATGATGCGCCCCTACAATCCTACCCCAGCTAGTAGAGAGTTGTCCTGGATTCCGTGTCAAGCACGGAATGGGAAACCGCATTATTAAACGCTCTCAAGGCTACGAGATGCGAATTGGTCACTGTTCGCGGTAGCGGCACAAGGAGATACTTAAGGCGGCATCTTATATTTTTATCGCTACCGCGCTGTGAAGGAGACCTGCTTGGCGTCATTGACGTTGACAGTGTAGGTGGTACCCGGGGTAAAGTTAGACCCCAGGGGAATGTTCCTCTCGAAAGTGCTGTAGACCTGGGTGCAAATGGCCTCTCTGGGACGCTGTGTGGTTACCTTGATGTTTATCGTGTTGAGGCTGCGTTCTGTTTTTATTTCGTGAGGGGTGGCGCAGCCATCGACCAGACCGGCCCGGACATAAACGATGACCAGCGGCGGAAATGTTTCCCCCATCCTGACCCGAACCTCCTCGATGGGCGCAAGACGGATTTCTATTCCTTTGTCCACCGGTTCTTTTGTTTCGTTGCCAGTAGAGCTAAAGATAATCACACCGGTGACCAGCAGAGCCAATGCTATCAGGAAGAGAAGCCTTTTCATCGCTCATTTATCGCGTGAAGTTATCGAACTGGCTGAAGGTGCTGGACAACCTGTCCCGTTGGACTGCCATTTGGGTCATCATATCGACAAGCTGCTTAACCTTGTCACTGTTCCTGTAGCTGCGGCGTAGCCTCAAATGAAGCAGCCGGAATTGTTGAGCTTCCTTCTCATCCGAAGCCCTGATGAGTGGTTCGGCGAAGGAGGTATTTTCTTCACCCCATAAGTAAACCGACCCCGCTTCTTCACCGGGTTTGAGAACATAATCACGCTCCGAAGGCTCGCGCAGAGATTTGCCGAGAAACCACCTGACGGCGTCAGAATAGACCGCGGAGATGAAGCTCCACCCACCATTTTCCAGAAAGTCCGAGGAAATTTCGGCTACCGATTCGCCATAAATCTGCTGCAGCACCGAGGTGGCTTCAGCAGCGCAACGATTGACGGCATCGACAAACGCATTCAGGTCCTGCAAGATAGGCTGTCCCTCCAGCAGAACGGAAAGGTCCTGATAAATGGGATGGTGCAGCCAGCTCGGTTCGTAACGCACCTGGAGCTCGCCTTCCAGTATCTGTCTGTAAGTTTCGGTGGTTGGCTCTGCACCCATACCGTTTTGCGCCACGTCGAGGAGCCATTTCGCAGTGTACCCAGGTTCCACCAACGGCAGAGACTGCGCAAAATCTACAATGACTTTGAGGCGGGCCGTCTGTTCGGTCGAGAGTGTCTTCGCCCCCTTCTCAGGCTGAGGTAAAGCCAGTCTCCAGGGCAAATCCCTTTCACCGGCGGCCGTTGGCGGCTCGATTAAGCGCCACTGCCCAGAAACGACTCCGGGCTGGGGCGGTGCAGCCTCGGGAACCGGAACACCCTCCCACCGCTTGGGGCGGCGAACCACACGCAGGTAGTATGTTAAACCAGCCGCGGCCGCTAGCACAAGCGCGACAATAGTAATCAGAGCCGAGAGCGGCATGAGCCCGGATTTGAGCGCCCAGGTCTGCGACCAGGCGCTCTCGTTAGAGGCCCCATCGATTGCCTTTACCCTCCAGTAATACTCACCCCGCGGCAAAGCCTCGGCTGCTGTCAAAATGTAGCGGCTGCCAGGGATAGCCGTTTTCTCCAGAATGCGTTGAGAGAAGTCAGGGTCTGTTGCCACCTGGAGATTGAAGACGACGCCGCTGGGGTCGGTCACGCCGGACCATTTCAGGGTGGGTTTGATATCCCCGGCGATGCCGAGCCTGTCGCCGTCTCCCGGAGATATCAGGGAAGGCGCCGGGGGAGGGGTATTCTCCATAGTAAAGGCGGCGCTTGAGTCATTGTTCTGGCCGTCAACGACCCTGATTGTATGGTTGCCGGCCTTCGACTGGGGAATGGTTATCGACCTGGTGAAGCTGCCGGATTCGTCGGTAGTTATGCCATCGCTCGCAATCTCTTTATTGTCATAGGTAGTTTTTAGGGGGCTTCTGGAGGCGAAGCCGGAGCCGGTGATATCGATAGTTCCTCCGACATAGCTGGAGGCCGGGTTTGCCGAAATGCCGGCCCCGATGTTAAAGCCGGTTTCGCTCAAACTGGTGAGCGGGGTGACCGAGCCTTGAGCCTTGATGCTATGAGAACCTGATGTCGATGCCGGGACAGTGAAGGTAGCGCTCCAGCCTCCCTGGGCGTTAGCCGAGATACCGGAAGCGAGGGTTTTTTCGTCATAGGTTACGGTAATGCCCGTCTCGCTGGCGCCGAAACCGGCGCCGGTAATAGTTATCGAGCTTCCCGGAGCGGCATTAGGAGGGTTAGCTGAGATACCCGAGGTTACTGTAAATGCCTGGTCGGGGACGGCAGTTGCCGGAGTGGCGGCGCTGCTGGCATCTATGG
Source organism: Chloroflexota bacterium (assembly GCA_016190895.1). GTDB lineage: Bacteria > Chloroflexota > Dehalococcoidia > Dehalococcoidales > UBA2162 > JACPPR01. Next base: position 19,149 of record JACPPR010000094.1, read on the forward strand.
TGTGAGAACCGGAGGGAGAGGCCGGGACAACGAAGGTCGCCTTCCAGCCTCCTGTGGCGTCAGCTGTGATTGCCGATGTCGTTGCCGTGCCATCGTAGGTAATTGTAATGCCAGTCTCGCTGGCGCCGAAACCAGTGCCGGTAATAGCTACCGAGCTGCCCGGGGCGGCGCCGGTGCGGCCAATCGAGATGCTGGGAGCTACTGTAAAGGTCAGGTCGGCGATAGTCGCTGCCAGGGTGGTAGAACCGCTTGCGTCTATGGTGTGAGCGCCTTTTGCTGAGGCTGGTACAACGAATGTAGCTTTCCAGCCTCCTGTTGGGTCGGCTGTGGCTACTGAAGCCACCTGATTGCCATCATAGGTTACAGTGATACCTGTTTCACTGGCGCTGAAACCGGAGCCGGTAATGGTTATCGAACTCCCCGGAGCGGCGTTAGCAGGGTTGGCTGATATGCCGGCGCTCGTCGTAAAGGTGATATCGGGGACACTATTTGCCGCGGTAGAGGGACCGGAGGCGTCTATGGTATGAGAACCCGAGGGGGAGGCCGGCACAACGAAACTTGCAGTCCAGCCCCCCTTGGTATTTGTTGACACAGATGGTGGAACCGTGGTTACTGTTGTGCCATCGTAGGTTACCGTGATGCCCGTCTCGCCAGCGCCAAAACCGGCACCGGTTATAGTTACAGAGGCGCCCGGGGCGGCATTGGCACGGTTAGCTGAAATGCTCGGGGTTACTGTGAAGCCCAGGTCGGGGACATTAGCCGCCAGGGTCGGGGTAGCTGATGTACCATTTGCGTCTATGGTATGAGAACCGGAAGCAGCGTCCGGGACGACGAAGCTAGAGCTCCAGCTTCCCTGGGCATTAGCGGTGATGCTAGAGCCAACTGCGGTCCCGTCGAATGTTATCCTGATGCCTGTCTCGTTAGCGCCAAAACCAGAGCCGGCAACAGTTACGGAACTTCCCTTAATTCCGCTCGAGGGGTTACTGGAAATTGTCGGGGTTACTGTAAAGTTTGCGCTCGTTGAGTTGGCAGAACCGGTTGCGGTGATGGTATGAGGACCGGAGGCCGAAGCAGGGATAATGATAATAGTAGGGCTCAAGCCTCCCGTACTATTGGCTGAGGTGGTCGTCAACTGAGTGGTGATATCGTAGGTAATCGTAATACCCGTCTCACTGGCAGCAAAACTAGAGTTGGGGGCAGTAATAGTTACTGAAGTGCCGGGAGGTCCGCTGGTCGGACTGATAGAGAGAATCCCGGCTGCCAGAGCGATAATAGAGCTGGCAGCAAATACCATCAGCCATAAAAAGAATACTATCAGCAGGGGGCGGTTCAGTATTCTTTGCATTTATCTCCATCCCTCCTCGCGTCCCCGTTAGGAAAGCCGAATCTCGACTTGTCGGGACTCGGCAGTAACTATTATCCTGAAACCAGTTCCTTTACTTTCTTGGTAAAGGCGGGCAGGGTCACTTTCCAGTCCCCGACCACCCCGTAGTGGGCTACTTTGAAGATGTTAGCATCGGGGTCTTTGTTGAAGGCGATGATGGTTTTGGCGCCGGTACAGCCGGCCAGGTGCTGGCTGGAACCTGAGATACCGACGGCAATATAGATGTCGGGAGCGACCAACTTGCCGGTCAAACCCACCTGGCAGGCATCGCTAACCCAGCCGCTGTCACAGGCGGGCCGGCTGGCGCCGATGGCGCCCTTGAGCGCTTGGGCAAGCTCGGCTAACTGTTTGAAGCCTTCCGCCCCGCCGATGCCCCTCCCACCGCTGACCACCACGCTGGCATCCTCCAGCTTGATACCTGCCACCTGTTCTTTTACCTTGTTAAGTACTGTGGTTCTTATTGCCGAGGCGTCGAGCCCCGCGGCAATAGTAATGACCTCGCCTTTTCTGGAGGCGTCCTGAGGCAGAGCTGACATCGCTTTAGACCTGACGGTGGCAATCTGCGGGTCGGTGTCGCAGGTGAAAACGGCCTGGGCGTTGCCGCCATAGACAGGCTTGGTTTGTAAAAGCCTCTTTGAGCTGGGGTCGATATCCAGGGCGATGCAGTCTAGGGTGGCGGCTGTGTTCAGCCGGAAGGCGAGACGCGGCGCCAGGTCCCGTCCTGTAGAAGTCTGTCCCAGCAGAATAACCTGGGGCGTCACCTGTTTAGCCAGCTTTTCCATCACCGAGACATAGGCATCGGTGCGGTAGTCCGCCAGCGTCGGGTCGTCGATGACATAAACCTTATCGGCGCCAAAGGCGATAGCTTCCTGGGCGTTGTTGCTGACGCCGCTGCCGATTAGCACGGCGGCAAGTTCCTGCCCCAGGGCGCTAGCCAGCTTTCGGCCGCACCCCAGCATTTCTGTAGCGATGGCGCATAGCTTGCCATCGGCTATCTCTGCGTGGACTAGAACCCCTTTACTATCAGGCATAATTTCCTCCCTAATTTAGCTTTGATTCCACCTGTCATTGCGAGGGCACGTTCCCCTTCGCTACGTTCAGGGTCAGTGTAAACTCCGCCCGTGGCATCTCTAACGTTATACGGATTGCTTCGCCTTCCGACTGCGTCGGAATGGCCTCGCAATGGCAAAGGTTGATAAATCACTATAATACTTTGATTTCTCTCAGTTTCAGGGCGAGTTTGGCTCCGGCTTCCTCCGGTGTCTCCCCGGTGATAATCTCGACCTTGCCCTCCCTGACCGGCTGGAAGAGTTTGACCAGCTTGGCGCGCCTGCCCAGGCGTGCCGGGTCGGCGCCGATATCAGCCGGTTTCCAGACCACCGGCTCTTTGCGCTTGGCGGCCATAATGCCCTTCATAGTTGGGTAGCGGGGCGCGCCAATCTCATTGCTGACTGTAATCAGGGCGGGCAGGCTTATCTCGATAACATCGTAGCCATCAGGATTTATCCGCTCAACCTTCGCCTTGCTGTCGGTAACTTCTATTTTCCTGGCCAGAGTGATGCTGGGCAGCCCGAGGATTTCGGCAACGCCCAGGCCGACCTGCCCGCTGTCCCAGTCGGCTGCCTGCCGTCCGCACAGAATCAGGTCGAAAGCGCCGATTTTCTTGATTGCCAGGGAGAGGGCATAGGCTATCGAGTAGCTATCGCCTTCGGCAAAAGCGGGGTCTTCGAGCAGGACAAGCTCATCGGCGCCCATCGAGAGCGGTTTCTTGACCACGTCTCGCAGCAGGTTGGTGCCCAGGCTGAGCACGGTCACCTTGCCGCCCTTGGCGTCCTTGAGTTTCAGGGCGGCCTCGACGGCGCTCTCATCGAAGGGGCTGATTACCGGCGGCACTCCAGCCGGCGGCATCACTTTATTAGCTTCGACCTTAAAACTGGCGGGGGGCGCCTCGGGGTCGATTACCTGCTTCGCGCAAACGATTATGTTCATCCTGTCCTTTTCCTCCTGGTGTTTCGAGCTTCACTTGTCATTGCGAGTCCCGATAAAATCGGGACATGGCAATCTCTAAGATTTATTCAATCTTCTTTGGGAAGATAACTTTGAATAATTTAGCATCAAAGCTGGTCTGAGTCAAGGTGAGTCTCGGAGACCATCTAGCAGAACAACATCCCCACCACCCGCCCAATCCCCGCCAGGTCGGTGAAGGCTTCTATCTTAAAGGCAGGAAACGCATTGCGCAGGAGGGCGGTGACGGCGGCTACCTGACCCTGGCCGATTTCAAGCAGTAAAGAGCCGCCGGGGCTGAGCTTTTCACTGACTTGAGAGCAGAGCCGGCGTATTTTGTCCAACCCATCCGGGCCGCCGCTCAAAGCCAGGGTAGGCTCGAAGCCAAAGGTGTTGACCTTGTTCAAATCCACATCGGTGACATAGGGCAGGTTGGCAACAATCAGGTCGACCGGCTCAGGCAGGGGAGCCAGCAAATCACCTTCCAAGAGGCAGATTCTATCTGAGACGCCGTGCTTCTGGCAGTTAGCCGAGGCTACCTTAAGGGCGGCAGCGGAAATATCAGTGGCGTATATTTTAGTTTCTGGTAACTTGTGCGCCAGGCTGATAGCAATTGCCCCGCAGCCGGTGCCGATATCGGCAATGGTGGTAATGGGGCGGTCTTTGGCTAGCTCCAGAGCCTGCTCCACGATTAGCTCGGTCTCGGGGCGGGGAATCAGCACATTCGAATCGACACAAAAATCAAACCCATAGAACTCGCGGTGTCCTACTATGTAAGCGGCCGGCTCGCCCTTAAGCCGGCGCGTCACCAGTCGCCCGAACTGCTCGGCCTGCTCCGGGCTAATCGGGTTATCGAACTCCAGGTATAGCTGCACCCGGTTCATCTTCAAGGCGCGCGTTAAGAGAACCACGGATTCCAGAGCCGGGTCTTCGATATTACTCTCCGCCAGCATTTCCCTGGCACGGTTCAGGGCATCTCTAAATGTGCCACTGACGGCTACCGAGGACTGCCTGGTTGTCATGCCAGTTGCCCCGCAAGCAGTCTTGCCTGTTCGTCGGTGGCCAGGGCATCGATTAGCTCGTCGAACTCCCCGGCCATTACCTTGGGCAGGTTGTGCAGGTTCATCCCGATGCGGTGGTCGGTCAGCCTGTCCTGGGGGAAGTTATAGGTGCGTATTTTCTCAGAGCGCTCCCCTCCCCCCACCTGCATGCGCCGTTCTTTCATCATTTCTTCTTCCTGCTTCCGCCTCTGCATATCGAGCAGCCGCGCCCGCAGCACGGCCATTGCCTTGTTCTTGTTTCTTAACTGCGAGCGCTCGTCCTGGCAGGAGACAACCATGCCTGTTGGGAGGTATGTGATGCGCACGGCGGTGGCGACCTTCTGGACGTTCTGCCCGCCGGCGCCGCTAGAGTGGAAGATATCTATTTTCAGGTCTTCGGGCTTGATATCCACCTCCACATCCTCGGCTTCGGGCATCACGGCCACCGTGGCCGTCGAGGTGTGGATTCTGCCGGAGGCTTCCGTTACAGGCACACGCTGCACCCGGTGGACGCCGCGTTCGTATTTCAGGCGGCTGAAGGCGCCCTTGCCCTTGATTTCGAAGATGATTTCCTTGAAACCGCCGCCGGCGCCTTCGCTTGTATTCATAATATCTACCGCCCAGCCCTTGTTCTGGGCATAGCGGCTGTACATTCGGAAGAGGTCAGCGGCAAAGAGGGCGGCTTCATCCCCGCCCACGCCGCCCCGGATTTCTACGATGATGTCCCTGTCGGCGGCGGTGTCTTTCGGCAGCAGTGCCAGTTTCAACTCTTCAAGCTGCTTCTCTTGTTTGGCTTCGAGGTCGGCTACCTCCTGCTTGACCAGCGCTTTCATCTCTTCATCGAGCGTTTCGCTCAGCATAGCCCTGGTATCTTCCAGCGATTTAGCGACTGCTTTATACTCGCGGTACTTATAGACGACATCTTCGAGGCCGGCCCTCTCTTTGGCCAGCTTTTGCAGTTGCTTTGGGTCGGCAGCTACCTCAGGAGTGGCAATTTGCGCCTCAAGCTCCTGGAATTGTTTATCGATTTGTTCCAGACGGTCTATCATGCTTGCTTATTTTTCTCCGAAGTTTTCTTCAGGTCTTCGAATGCCCGCTTCGCCTCCTCGACGGAAGCCTCATCTTCCAGTGTGGTCAGGTCGCCGAGGGTCTGCCCCGAGGCGACGGCTTTAAGCACGCGGCGCATAATCTTGCCGCTCCGCGTCTTGGGCATCGTTTCCACGAAGTATATCTCGTCCGGCGAAGCGATGGAGCCAACCGTGTTGCGCAGATGTTGGGTAATCTCTTTCTTCAGGGCGTCCGAAGGCTGCTGACCCTTTTTCAGGGTAACGAATAGAACAATGGCGTCTCCCTTTATCTCATCGGGCCGGCTGACTACAGCGACTTCAGCCACGGCAGGCTGGGAGATGGTTGCGCTCTCAAGCTCGGCGGTGCCGATGCGGTGGCCGGCTATCTTGAGCACCTCGTCTGCCCGGCCCAGCAGCCAGAAATAACCGTCTTCGTCGCGCATGGCGAAATCCCCTGTGTAAAACGAGCCGGGAAAGCGCGACCAGAAAGCCTCCTGATAGCGCTGGGGGTTGCCGTAGATATCTAGCAGCATCCCCGGCCAGGGTTTTCTGATAATCAGGTAGCCCTTCTGACCCGGGGGCAGCTCTTTGCCGTCCGTATCGACTACCGAGGCATCGATACCCGGCAGAGGGTGTGTCGCCGAGCCTGGTTTGAGGGGCATTGCCTCGATACCGGGGGTGGGGGATATCATAAAACCGCCGGTCTCGGTCTGCCACCACGTATCCACTATGGGGCACCTTTCCCTGCCGATGTTCCGGTAATACCACTGCCAGGCTTCCGGGTTAATCGGCTCGCCGACGCTGCCGAGCAGTTCCAGGCTTGAGAGGTCGTGTTTCTCCGGCCACTCTTTGCCGTGACGCATAAACATCCTGATGGCCGTCGGGGAGGTATAGAGGATATTGACTCCGTATTTTTCGATAATGTCCCACCAGCGGTCGATGGCCGGGTAATCGGGGGCGCCTTCGTAGAGGACGATAGCGGCGCCGTGCGATAGTGGGGCGTAGACGATGGCGCTGTGGCCGGTGACCCAGCCGACATCGGCAGTGCACCAGAAGACGGACTCTTCCTTGATATCGAACACCCACTGGTAGACCGAATGGTTGAAAACGAGATAGCCTCCCGTCCCGTGAACGATGCCTTTGGGCTTGCCGGTCGTCCCCGATGTATAGAGAATATAGAGGGGGTGGGTGGACTCCACGGATTCTGGCTTGACATAATATTCAGCATTATCATCCATCAATGAGCTTAGCCAGACATCCCGGCCCTCGTTCCAGGGTATTTTCTGTCCAGTCCTTTTCACCACGATTATCTTTTCCAGTGTGGGGCAAGAAGACGCTGCCTGGTCGACTATCTCCTTCAAGGGGATTATCTTGCCCCGGCGGTAGCCGCCATCGGCGGTGATAATGAGCCTGGCGCCGGTATCCTGCACCCTATCGCAGACGGCCTGGGCGCTGAAGCCGGAGAAAATCACCGTGTGTATGGCGCCGATTCGGGCGCAGGCGAGCATAAACGTGGGCAACTCCGGAATCATCGGCATATAAAGGGCGACTTTATCTCCCTTTTTGATGCCGAGCTTCTGGAGCGCCGAGGCAAAGCGGTTGACGTCTCTGTAGAGGGTGGAATAGCTGAGCACCCTCGTCTCGCCGTTCTCGCCCTCCCAGTAGATGGCTACCTTGCTTTTCCGCCAGGTCTTGACGTGCCTATCGACGCACTGGACGGAGGCGTTGAGCCTGCCCCCGGTGAACCAGCGGGCGTAGGGCGGCTGCCAGTCCAGCACCTTGTCCCAGGTCTTATCCCAGTGCAGCTTGCGCGCTTCCTCCGCCCAGAATTCTTCAGGATTATCCATCGAATGGCGGTACATCTCAGCATAACGCCTCGAAGGCCAGATGCGGGCTTCTGTCGGCAGGTAGCCGCTTGTATTAACCTCTGTGTCAGACATAGCAAATTAATTATAGCACATGGGAGGGCGAGGGGAGGCTCAGAGGAGGGCTTCTCCATTTCTATGGAGATAGAGACGGATTTACCCATGGGTAAATCCCCCTTTCATCCCCCTTTACGAAATGGGGAGACTTACATCTTGGCTCAAGCCTGAAAAGTGGTAGAATAGGGGCATGGGAACAAAATCGGTTATGGTTAAATGTTCTGATTGCGGGTTTTTATGTGTCCTTAGCCAGGAAGATTGGACATATATTGAGGCTGACATATTTTATAGACAAGAAGGTTATTCTGCTGGTGCTTTATCCCCCAGCCCTAAAGCCTTTGTTGAACCACATTGTTCCATTCACTTTCAGGCTATTCATAGTGAACCTCTTGAGGCAAACGGCGGTGGTGTGCAACTCACTGACCCAGGTGGAGGTCTTCGGAAACTGGAGAATCTACAAGGAGAGGATGTTACTGATAAAGCTGTAGTGGGGGTTATCACCAAACCTCGTGCTTGCGAGGGTTTTTTCTCATGGAAACCTGGCTTTTCCCCGAAGGAACACTTCGAAATGCTAGAGCAGGAACGTCGGCAAAAATGGCAAGAAGAACAGAGTCGTTCTGATAGACGCTGGCGAATTATAGAAATTATCGTGCTTGGGATTATCGTCACACTGTTGGCTGGTGGTTTCACTATACTTGGGGCTTTTATTGAGCGAGGTTCGCTCTTCCCTCCGTAAGTGTGTAGGGTGGGTGAAGTCCGCTATGGGCGGACGCAACCCACCAAATGGGGAAAGCGGTGGGTTGCGCTTCGCTCCACCCACCCTACGGCTATCACTGTGTGGAGCTTTACATTGGATAAAATTACTGAGGAACACAGTTTCGAAGGAAGACGGTCCACCGTTACCTGGCACGATTCCAGCTTCCTTCCGCCCCGAAATCTGGTCACTCAAGCCAGCGGCATTTGCTTTACCGATGGCGGTCTAATCGTGTTAGTCACGGTGGATGGGAAATCTTGGGGGCTACCGGGCGGTCATCCTGAAAACGGTGAAACCATCGAAGAAGCCTTCATTCGCGAGGTAAACGAAGAAGCCTACTCGATAGTGACGAGTCTCGTTTACCTTGGCACACAAGAAGTTAACGACCCGGGAAACCCTCAAGGACCAACCTACTATCAGACTCGCTTTTGGGCCCGTGTTCAGCTAAACGAGTTTAGACGCGAATACGAGACTATTGGGCGAAAGCTGGTTAACCCGTCAGCATTAATTTCGACTCTGAACTGGAAGCCCACCACCAGAATCATAGAGGCTATTTTGGAAGCTGCCCTTGACTGTGAGCAGAGGTTTAATTCAAACAAGCAGTCAAACTACTGACCGCATGATTTCTTTGACAATCTCCTCGAGTTTGACTTCTGTTGTATCGATTTTCTTGGTCTCCATTAGCTGTGATTGTCTCAGACGGACTCTAGCAATGGCAGGGTTTCTGGCAATTTTTTTATCGGCTTGCAAACGAGATACAAGCGTGTCTTCATTTGCTACCAGAGTGAAAATGTGAATCTTCGGTGCAAGGTCATCTAAACGGCTAATGAGCCTGTCAATTGCAGACTGATGGTGAAGCACCCAGGCAAGAATTACATATTCGTATCCAGCCTCAAGGTAATTTCTGAGCACCAGTGTAATATTCTTCTCAACGAGACCCTTGGTCTTCTCGTTGACTTCAAAAGGGTTAATCCTCCAGACATCGTCTCCATCAAGAAAAGCCGAGTTACTTAGTCGATTATGGAGCAGCTTGCCAACGGTTGTTTTCCCAATACCGGGAGCGCCATTGATAATTATGAGTTTCATATCTTTATAATACTCTAATCTCGTGCAAATACTCGTAAACCTTGAATCCCTTGGATTGGTTGAACGTGTTACTGAACGAGAGTTCGCTTAGGGCAAAGGGTAACTCGACCTTGCTATCGAGCCTGATAAGTTTCAGATTTCTTTCAAAGATTTCCCGTTCTTCTCCACTCAGTGTTCTCTGGCCATTCAGCACTTTGATGGCGGTCTTTGGCCCGATGCCTTTTATCCCACCTATGTTATCGGTTTTATCCCCGATAAGCGATTTATATTCAAGAAAATTTGTTGGGTGAACTCCGAATTTCTCCTGGACGACGCTTTCGGTAAATAGCATCGAGTTTTTCCAGTGATAGCGAAACATAGTAATCCTTTCGCAAATAAGTTGGAGTAAATCGGTGTCTGTCGAAGCAATGACTGCCTGGCAGGGGACCTGAGACGCGTAGCTTGCTATCATATCATCTGCTTCATGTCCCGTCTGTTCGATATACTTGATATGCAGGCAATCGAGTGCTTTCTTGATACCAGCCAGTTGAGAAAAAGGGTTCTCTCTGTCAGGCATTTCGCCGTAATCGTGTCTGTTCTGTTTGTAGGGCTGGTACAGAGTAGCTCGTGATGGTTTTTCCTCCGGGTCGAAGACTGTCAGAACGTGACTGGGCTCGGTTAAATTGATTATTTTGTTCATCATGCTGACAAACCCTATGACACCGTGAATCGGTCTCCCATCAGGAAGCAGTTTCTCGGGTACTCCATAAAATGCCTTAAAAAGCAGGTTGTGACCATCTACGAGTAGCAATCTATTCATGCTTGAGCCGGACCACCATCAGCCCCCCCTTAGTCTCTTAATCAGCCAGGAGCTGGATTGCACTTTGGCTCCGCCGACATTGTAGACAAGCTTGATGCCGAGCTCCTGGCAGACCTTCAATTCGATTTCCGGCATGCTCCCTTCTACCCTGTCTCCGCCTTTTGCCAGTATATCGGGCCTGACCGATTTCAGTGCTTCTTCGCAGGTGACATCCTTGCCGGGGTCGATTATCACCTTATCGACATACCTTATGCTTTCAACTATCTCTTTTCTCTCATCCTGTAAGGGATAGAACGTTTGACCCTTCTTCTTTATCAGTTGCGCATCGCTATTTAGCATTACCACCAGGACATCGCCCAACTTCTTGGCTTCCTTGAACAGTCTTATATGCCCCTCATGAAGCGGGTCGAAGCCTCCGCCCGTAGCTACCACAATCCTTTTTAATCTTAAAAAGCGCAAAATCCTGTCAAACATAATAGTCCATTACCTCCTGTAACTTTCGAGAAGTATGTTTAAATTTTACCACAATTCACCTGTTTCGTGGCTCTGGACAAATCTCGGCTTGACATAAAGGCTTTGGAAGGCATAGATTAGTTTATCGAAGCTAATGCCGATTGGTATGTCCTAAGGGAGATGAAGGAAAATCCAGAGACAGGAGGAATTACTATGTGGAAAACGGGTCTATGGTGGGCGGCTTTGATTACCGGCTTGCTTGGCGTGGCCTTGGTGATATTGCCTTTAGCCGGGGCCTGGAGGTTTCTGGAACCGGGAGACAGGTTTTTGGCGCTGGGGCTAGGGCTGCTATCATTTGTTTGTGTAGCTGTTGGCTGGAAATGGCCGCTTATTGCTGGGGCGCTGCTTATTGCCGAGGTCTTACTGCTGTGGGGTTGGGGGGCCGTACAGGTCATCATAATCGGTAATCGAACGGGTCATTTTGAACCTATTGTTCTGTTGAGCGCTGTGCTGTTGTATCTGCCACTACTGGTGTCAGGAGTTCTTTTTCTCCTCTGGTGGAAAAGAAGCACGGTCATGGCAACGAGATAACTTGTCTACCCCGCGGTGAGGGTTTATCCTGAGCTTCGCCGAAGGGTGAGGGCAGCCAGGATGATGGTGATGATGGCAAACCCGACTAGCACCAGCAGGTCTTTGCCGACATCGAGCAGGCTCTTGCCGTAGAGCATAATTTCCCGCAGGCCGTCCACGCCGTATCTCAGGGGCAGTATCGCCGAGAGCCACTGCAAATAATCGGGCATCTGCTCGATAGGCCAGAGCACTCCTGAGAGGAATACCTGGGGAAACAGGATTAAAGGGATAAACTGCACCATCTGGAACTCGTTGCGGGCAAAAGTCGAGACGAAGATGCCCAGGTTGACGGCGCCGGTAATTATCACCATTTGAAAAATGAAAATCTGCCACAGGTCGCC
>JACPPR010000096.1 GCA_016190895.1 Chloroflexota bacterium
CGGCAGCTATGTGGCGCTGGGGCACTCTTTTGAAGCCTCCCGCACCACAAATGCCGAGTGCTATTGCCACGGCGACCGCAGTGAAGACGGGCTGCTCGTTACCGAGAAGAATGCCGCCGATATGGGCTGCGAATACGCCTACGTCTTCTCAACGAACGGGGTGATGACCATTCTATCTTCCTACAACGGCGACGGCAGCAAGATGATTGGGATGTTCGGGATGGGCAACCCCGAAGCCAAATGGGGAGTCCTGGCCGTTGTCCCGCTAGATAGCACTGAGCTGGACTGGAAAGCGCTGGAGCGATGAGAGTCAAGCTACTAAAGGTCAGGGAATCCACAGGAGAGCGCATCGGTAGTCCATCTCAGGCTTACGAGATGCTCAGAGAGGAAGCGTCCGCCGACCGGGAGTGTATGTGGGTGTTACATCTCAACACCAACATGGAAGTCATCGAAAAGGAACTGGTTGCTATGGGCACGCTGGACCAGTCCGTTTGCTTTCCGAGAGAAATCTTCAAGAAAGCGATTCTCAACAGCGCCGATGGTATCATCACCGTCCACAACCATCCATCGGGGCGCCTTGAGCCGAGCCAGGAAGACCGCCAGGTATGGGAACGCCTGGACAAGGCGGGGGAAATCCTGAACATCAAAGTCCACGACCACTTGATTATCTCGGTCAAGGGCTTCTACTGTCACCGCACTGGCCAATACGAGTATCCCGCAGCCGACCATATCAAGTAAAAACCGCAGTTGTTCAAATTTGATGGGCTATTTGCGCCTAAGGAGGTGAGGAAAGATGCCAAACTGGTGCGAAAACGACCTGACCGTAGAAGGTAAGTTGGAAAAGCTCCAGGAGTTTCGGGAGAAGTTGCGAGGCAAAGACCGCAACGGCGAGGAGACTTACCTGAATGAAGAAGCGCTCATCCCCTATCCCGAAGAGTTTAAGAAGATGGATGAGGCAGCCGCTCAGTATCTGAAGGAGCACCCGGACGACTGGCGTGATGCCCCTAAAGACGGCTTTAACTCCGGTGGCTACGAGTGGTGTATTGAGAACTGGGGCACCAAGTGGGGCTTCTGCCGTGTCCAGGAGCCGGAGCTGCAAAGCTACGGCGACGAAGGCACGCTGACATACCACTTCGATACGGCCTGGTCTCCGCCGTTACCCCTGATTAAGAAGATGGGAGAGCTGTTCCCCGACCTGACCTTCGACCTGCGCTATTTCGAGGGCTTGATGCAGTTCAACGGCATACTCCGCATCGAAAACGGACAGGTTACCGATGAGAGGAGTGGGGACTATTTCGGTGACAGAGGAGGATAACACACGTGGAAAGAGAAGGAGAACTGACACTCGGTGGGATCGACTACAACGAGGCGCAGCTTGAGCATGCCGGCACACAGATAGCCGAGGAGCTCAACCTTAAGAAAGTCCAGATCATATTGGACGACAACAGGATATTCGTGGTTGAGCACGACCCTGTACTGAAGCACCATAGCTGCGCAGTCAGGACTCTGAGCGAGCTGAGCGAGGAAGATTTGAGGCTACTTCTGGCATCCGTAAGAAGTCTGCTCAGATGAGACGGTCCAGCGCATCCGGATAGAGTCCAGCAAGCTGATTATCAAGATAGTCAAATAAATAAAGAATGGAGGTGTAAACATGGCGAGAGTATTTGTCTATGACGGCAGAGAGCTGCCAGACCCAGACCCGAAGATGGCGGTCGAAGAAGTGCGCCAGAACATGAGCTCTTTCTTCCCCGAGCTAGCCAACGCTGACACCGCTCACAGCAAGCGGAAAAGCAAGACCGACCCGGCAGTGGAAGACGACATCTACGAGTTCAAGCGGCGAGTCGGCACGAAGGGCCTGTCCTGAGCACATTCGCTTCGCTCAGTGTAAACTCCGCCGAAGGGGGTTAAGTATGACAGAATCCGCAGATATTGAAAGAGTCGTCGCCGCTCTCAAGAAAGTCCCCGAAAAAAGGCTCCTGATAATCGACCTGGCTAACCGTATCCCGATGAAAGACGGCCAGCTCGATTATGACGCGGTGACAGCAATACAGCCGGAAGTCAACATGGCCGTCGCCGAGGCCAAGATGTACGGAACGCAAACTCTGATGGCAGTAGACAGTCTGAAGAGGCTAATCGCCCGGGGCAAGGACGATGTATGACCTTGAAACCCTGAGGAGACTGAACGAGCAGGCTTGTTTAGCAGCCGCAGCCCTGGCGAGTAGCAAAAAACCACCCTCCGTGCAGGCAGAGGAAAGGACAAAGGACACTGGCCCTCCTCCGGTATTCCCCCTGTCCGTTCTGGCGCGCAAGCTAATGAGAGGGCCTCCCTCTCTGGCATACTTCATGGCGCTCCTGGAACAGGGCGAATCGTTTACGGGCTTCCGCGACCTTATCAGGGAGTACCTGCCGGAGCACGAGGTCAATATCATGGCTGAAGACCTTGACCGTCGTGCGTGGAGATTTAGCCAGCTCTTTAGCCAGTATTACTTTCCTCTCCATGACGATACGCTTTCGGATGAATACGGCATCGGCGACCTGCTGGGCGGCATACCATTCCAGCCGCTGGGCTTTTCATATGAGGGCTATCACGCGTTCGGCGACTTGAGGCAAGGTTACGTCATGGCTCTGGCGCTTGTAGAGTGCAACTGGGCGGAGGGAGACCCCCTGGGACTGTCAGATGACGAGGAAGACGCCGATGGAATACCAGGCCCTCGGATTCCCATCCTGGAGGCAGTCGGCGGTATCGTCGGGGAAGGACTTGTCCGCCTTATCCCAGCTAAGGGCTGGTCGGCTGAAGACTTGCACGAGATGACCGATAATACCGAGTTTGACGGCTTAGGCCTATTCGCGGACTGGGTAAACGGCAACACCGGCTGCATTCACCTCGATACCATGGGCGAGTCACTTGAGATGGAAGGGTTGCCAGAGTGGGACCCGGAAACAGTTGACGAAATGACCAATGACTGGCACCACGCTACTGAAATCCTGGACAAGATTCACCGGGTAGCGCTGCTGCTTGAGCAAGACCCGGAGCGCACCTTCAGAAAGCTCGTGGCTCTGCTCACCGACAACAAAGACCTGATTATACCCAAAGAACAGCTGCCTCTGCCTATTGGCTAGCATAGTGAATTCAGAAAGAAGGTAAGGATTGGCAAAGAAGAAAACAACTGACTTCAAATGGGCCGTGCCTGACGAGCTCGGCATCCCTCCGGATAAGCTGAGAGCTCGCCTCGACTTCTACCACCAGGCCGTAGTGCTGAGTATCTACGACCAGGAAGTCTCGTCAACCAGGGTAGTCTCGGCAATGGACGTGGCCCACGCCCTGGCCAATGACCTGGCGTTCGGTACCGGGCTGCTGCCGCCCGGAACTATATGGTGGCGTAATACCCGGGGCGGGCCGGTGTACGCAATCTACGTAGAGCCGAAGATATGGAAGGTCGCCCTCGAGCTCGACATCAATTCAGCCCCACGGCGTTTTAATCTGCCTTTGCCCGGTCTTATATTCCTGTGCTCTCCCGGTAAAGCGCCCTGGGTCTATGCGGTGAAAAAGAAGCCGACGAAAGAGACGGACGAAGTTTACAATGCCCCTCTCTGCAACATCCACGAAAGCGGACTCTCCTGCGCCGGCACTCACAAGTACCCCACGAGAGTCGCCGATACGGTACAGTCTTTCTTCACTTCGTTCTTCACGGCGAGCGCCAACCTGAAGAACAGGTCTCAGCTCTACCCGAATAACATCGTCAGGCTCTGGGAGTCTCTGGACAACAAGAAGAAGTTTCCGGCCGCTGACTTGGTCCGTATTGGCAGCCTGAAAGACCTTATGAACATGGAGATGTGATACATGAACATGGTCGGGTACTTAGTTAACGTCCCTGAGGGACTCTCCGGGGAGAAAGGTATCTACTACAACTATATTCTGGCTGCCAACGGCCTTTTCATCGAGGCCTCTAACCCAATGCTCGCCGCCCGGGTGCCGGTCGCCGAGTGCCAAGTTCGAGGGCTGGCGCCCATGAAGGCGAAGATTGCCCTGACGTACGGAAGTATTCCGCAGCACTTCTTTGACCTGGCTCTCGATACTTTTCTGGCCGCCCCTGATAAAGAGCGCTACGTTGCTGTGACGGCCGCTGCTGGATACCACCTTTACGTGCCGGTACAGGATGAGAGCGATGCCAGTGTCGTTTATGAGATGGGGGATTCGGTCGTGCTCGATATCCACTCCCATGGCCACATGCCGGCATTTTTCAGCCATCAAACGGACGATAAAGACGAGACCGGGCTGAAACTGTATGCCGTGGTCGGTAGATTGAACGCCACGCCGGTAGTCAGGCTGAGAGTCGGCGTCTACGGCTATTTTCACAGCCTGACCTGGCGTGATGTCTTTGACGGCTCCCTGACCAGGGCAGTCGAATCTGAAGAAGAGGAGGTGAAAACCGAAAGTGACCTACACGGTATCACTGGCCCGGATGCCCCAGAACTTCAGCATCATAGTAGTTGGTTGCGGTGGGACAGGTTCTTTCGTCGCTGAAGGCTTATGCCGGCTGCTTATTGGCAGCGATATACCTATCCTCCTTATAGACCCTGACCGGGTTGAGCAGCAAAACCTGATTCGCCAGAACTTTTACGAGGGCGACCTGGGCAAGTTCAAGTCTCAGGCGCTGGCGGAGAGGCTATCCCGGCAGTTCCACCGGCGCATCGCATACAGCGTCTACCCCTATATGCCTGACCTTATCGGTGAGAACTGGGGCGGCGGCCTGCGCAGTCCTGCCATCCAGGGGATCATTATCGGCTGTGTTGATAACGCAGATGCCCGGCGGCAAATCGGCCAAACCCTGCGCTTCGGCAACTGGTGGCTCGATGCGGGTAATGGATTCTCATCGGGGCAGGTGCTGCTTGGCAGCGCTAAAAATCTTGAGCTTCTCGGCAGTCCTTTTATCAAAGAATCCGGAGAGGTAGAAGGGCTGCCCATGCCATCGTGGCAGCTCCCCAGTCTCCTGGCGCCGCCTACCAGGAAGAAACCTGAGACTCGGGATTGCGCCGAGGCGGTGGCCGCCGAAGAGCAGAGCCCCGTCATCAACCAGGCTATGGCCACGCTGGTACTGGAATTCATCTACCTGCTACTCAACAAAAAGCTTACCTGGATGGGGGCTTACATCGATTTGGATGCCGGCACCTTGCAGACAGTACGTGCCGAACCGGAGATAGTAGCCCGCATGTGTGGGGTGAAGGTCGACACCCTATTTAGGAATGATTGCTCTACAGGCAATCGATATTCACTTAGAAGGAGGTAACCAATGTCTGACGAAGAAGAGATCCCAGGTTCTGAAGAAGAAGAGGGTGGGGAAGAACAGGTGGCAATATCTACCGCACAGGAAGCGCCTGCAGCGGTGGCCGCGGATGCTCCTAACACGGAGAAGCCGTCCAATGAACTGAAGGTCGTAATCATACTGAAGGCCAACAAAGCGATGCTGGGAGTGCAGTCCCCCGATTGTGACCCGGTGTACAAGACCATGGAAGGCGACCTGGCCGCTGTTCTGAAGGTAGTACCTATACTGGTGGCTGATGCCAGGCTGAAGTGGTCCGCCGCTCCTCGGTATCCGAAGGCTGATTTACCCAAGCCGACAGCGCCTGCTACCACGACGCCCCCAGCGACAAGCAAGCCTGCTGCTAAAGCGGCCCCGGCGCAACCGAAATTCTTTTAGGAGGCAACTATTATCTGCAAGCTTTTGGGCTGGCCTCCAAAGGCTGAATAAGTGGCCAAAAAGGAGGTGAATGAAATTGGAAATTCAAGTTAACAAACTGAGAGAGCTGATGACCCTGATGAAACCGGTAATCCCCAGGAAGTCTACCCTAAAGGTCACCGGCTATATCAGGGTCGGTGACGGCAAAGCGGTGGCGACCGACCTGGAAACCATGGTCATATACGACCTACCCCAGGCTACCGAGCCTATGCTCCTGCCTTATACCTCCCTTGCCGATACCCTGAAGTACATACCCGGCAATACACTCAAGATTGAGGCGCAGGGTAGGAAGCTTTCCCTGGCATGGGACGGCGGCACTGCTGTCTACCCCACCGAGGATGTCGAGGACTTCCCGGTGTTGCCCGAACTGGAAACCAGAGCCGAGGGCTTAATCGATGGCGACGCTCTGGTATCGGCGATGCAGGCCGCTTTACCCTACACGGCAACTGATAGCCAGCGGCCGGTGCTTAGCGGCGTGACCCTGGTGTTGGGCAGCCCTATCGAGGTAGCCGCGGGAGACGGCTTCACCATGTCCCATCAGGTGCTGGGTCTTACCTTCCCTCTTGAAGAGAAAGTGATAGTACCAGCGCGCAGCGTATCCGTCCTGGGGCATGTCTTCGACAAGACGCCGCGGACACCGCCATCAACTGCCGATTCCTTGATATCGGTAATTACCGCCAAGCGGCAGATCCACATGGCTCTCATCGGCGAAAACAAGCTCAAGGTCGACTTCGGCGAGTCGGCATCCGTCGTCATCAACCTGATACAAGGGAACCCGCCCGAATGGCTGCAGCTAATCCCCAAGGGACAACCTACCCTGCAGAGCCATCTCTTCGCCCCGCAGTTCGAAGCGGCGGTCAAACGGGTCCGGGACATCGCAAAGGATGGTAGCGGTATTGTCCGCATGGCGTTCGCTGACGGCAAGCTGACCGTCTCCGCAGTAGGAGAGGAGCAGGAAATCAGGGCCACCCTGGACGTCATAAGCACTCAGGGCGAGCCGGGGAGAACGGCCATCAACTATGCCTACCTTCTCCGTTACCTTACCGGCAAGCAGGGTATCATCACTTTATCCCAATACGACAAGACCGGCCCGCTAGCCTTCGAGTACCAGAATTCGCCGCGTGTCCTTATCATGCCCATGTTCGTACAATGGGGCGATGAGGCGGTGGCCACCAAGGAGCCGGAACCAGAACCTGAGGCGGTTGAGGAAAATCCGGAAGGGGAGGAACCAGAGGCATCTCTCGAAGAGGAGACTCCTCAGGGAGAGACGGAAGAAACTGTTACCGCAGCAGCGAAACCAGCCGGCAAGAAACGCCGCAGAAAGACAACTCCCTAATCTCGACCCGGGAAGGCGGGGGTGCTGGGGCAGGCAAGCTCCAGCACCCCTCTTTATGAGTGATTTACATACCATGAAAGGAGGTTTTATGAAAATAACTTCTTACGTAGAACTAACACCGGCCCAGGAAAAGACCATTGAGGCACTGGAAACAGTTACCGTCAGGACAGCGCTTATCAAACCGGCTGTCGTGGCCACGATTCGTACCTTCGCCGCGCAGGAAGTCAGGATAACTATTGCTGCCGATGGAGGAATTGAAGACGCGGAGGTTCAATATGACAGCCTCTGAACGAAAAGTTGAGGGATGGATAGACGACATAGTCGGCGCCCTCTTCGACCCCATCATAGTAACGCCCGGTGGCTGGGGAGATGACTTGCCCGAGTGGTTAAAAACAAGGGTTACTCTTGAGCGCCTTGCCGAAAACATAGTAGCAACCAGGGAAGGTAGAGAAATAACCGCTACTGATGCCGAAGCCGCCTGTTACCTCTTTACTGCCTCGCTCACCGCGCCGATCGGAGGCGACTGGACCCAGATATACCTGTACGTTGCCGGCGGCGAGTTGAAGGACAAAATGCCGGAAGACATAAAGGTCGAGTCGTTAACCGAGAGCCAGTGGCGCGACTTAAAAGAGTTGAAGAACTGGATTTACCGGCAGCGGGTGAAGCACCGCAAGGAAAAGGCACACGGAGAGCGCCGTGAAACCAAAGGAGAAGCTAATACAAAAGAGCTGGAAACCAGGCCGATCCAGCCAACATTCTTCTGAGGTTAGTCGGTCATTCTGCAGAGATAGCGAAGCACACTAAGTGTCGGATTCTGTACGGGTCAGTGTTCTTGAATATGACTCAACTATATCTTCTTGCGCGTGTCCTGTTCAATTCAAATCTATGTATGAAGTAATTCTGCTTCAGACAATAACCCTTGATTTTTGATAAAAGCGCTTACAGTCATTCTGTTTACGCCAAAGATTCTCGCAATCTCACATTTCGATACTTTTCGCTTTAAGAGGACCTGTATCACACTCTCTTGACCAGACAATTTGACCTTACCCGATTTACTGCCTATCGGTCTGCCAAGTACAACACCTTCAGCACGTTTGCGAGCGAGTGCCTCTTTGGTTCTCTGACTGATGAGGTTTCGCTCTATTTCAGCCGATAATCCAAAAGCAAAGGCCAAAACCTTGCTCTGTATGTCCTCACCCAAGCGATAATTGTCCTTTATCGTCCAAACCTTGCATTCTTTACTCATGCAAAGGTTCAAGATTTCCATAATCATGAATAGATTTCGACCCAAACGTGACAACTCAGCGCAAATAATCAGATCGTCTTTTTGGACTTTCCTGAGTAATTTCCCAAGCTCGCGTTTGTCATAATTCTTTGTTCCGCTGATAGTTTCCTCAATCCAGCCATCGATTTGAATATTGTTTCGACTCACAAAATTCTCAATCTCAAATCGCTGGTTCTCAACTGTTTGTTTCTCGCTGCTCACTCGGATGTATCCGTAATTCATGGTCTCCTCACTCCTTTTCTTGTTAATATATAACGAGCGTTTATATTGAGCGAAACAGTGCGGCCAGCCGTTTTGATTCCAACGATAGTTGGACAATCCTTTCCCCTATTGAGCAAAGCATAAAGCGAAAAATTGAGGCTGTTGGCATTCCACTCAAAAAGTGGGATGTAAATATTTATCGAGGTGTTCTTACGGGCTATAACGACGCATTTATCATTTCTGGTAAGAAAAAAGACGAGCTTATTGCTGCCGACCCAAAATCTGCTGAAATTATACGACCGATTCTACGTGGCAGGGACATCAAACGGTATCACTATGAGTTCGCGGATTTGTGGCTGATAGATACTCACAACGGGATACGTGAGAAGGGGATACCACCTGTCAATGTGAATGGATACCCTGCTATCAAAGCACACCTGAATCAATTTTATGATGCGCTTGAGAAAAGGCTTGACAAGGGTGATACGCCCTACAATCTGCGCAGTTGTGCTTATACGGACGATTTTTCCAAGCAGAAAATTGTTTGGGCTGAACTAGCCAGGACAGGGAATGCTTTTACAATTGATACGTTGCATTCCATTGTCTTAAACACATCCTATGTCCTTACATCATCCAGTGACGATATCAACGAATTGAAGTATCTATCTGGAATGTTAAATAGCATGACGACGATGTTTTATATGAACTTAATATCTAGTAAATTCGATCAAACAGGATGGCGATGGTTAAAACAATTTGTAGAACGGTTACCTATTCCCAAACTATCTTATAATGAGCAACAGCCATTCATCAAGATGGTTGATGAAATTCTCGATTTGAAACGAAAACACCTTGACACCACAACTTTAGAAAGAGACTTGGACAAAATGATTTATAGATTGTTCGACTTTTCGGACGAAGAGATACAAGCAATAGAAGCGTGAGCTCACTTTCCCATTAAGAAAGTTCTCTCTTCTTCATTAAATCCATACAAGTCACAAATCATATCATCCAGCCTTTGTTCTTCAACAGTAGTCGGATTGTTCTGACTTTTTGCCTCTAAGATCAGACTGACACATGAAATGAAAGGCGTCTTTTCAGCTTCACTCAATATGGGAACCGGAAGTTTCTCTATAAACATCGGCTTATATTCAAAGTACCCGCCATTCCTTGTGACGCCAAGGCCTCGAACATAAAAATCTGCTACTTTAGAATTCAGCACGGACAGCAAATATCTATCTCCAGGGACAATCATGGTGGCCGGAGCACTGATGAAGTATAGTTCTCCAACAAGTGCATATTGAGCACGCAGACAAAGGTTTCCCCAGACAATTTTCTGCTTGGAAAAATCGTCCCAATAGCTTATGCTATCCTGTGTTTCAAACCATTTGTTATTCGTTTTTTTCCGCGCAGTAACTATTTGGCCACCCACAATATGCTTTTCCCCAGTCTGCCGAAGGCGTTCTATTCCAAATGAAAGAAGATATTCTTTTACCGATGGATATTGCTCAATATCGTACTTTAGGCTTGGAAAGGTAGCTATCAACCACAAATTCGCGAACTCATAGTGATACCGCTTGATGTCCCTGCCACGTAGAATCGGTCGTATAATTTCAGCAGATTTTGGGTCTGCAGCAATAAGTTCATCTCGTTTTTTCCGATCAATAATGAAAGCCTCGTTGAATCCAGTTTTTATCCCGTAGTTTATATGTACATCCCACTCCTTGAGTGGAACACCAGCAGTATCAATTTTTCCCTTTATGCTTTGCTCAATAGGGGAAAGGATTGCCCAACTATCGTTGGAATTAAAACGGCTGGCCGCACTGTTTCGCTCAATATAAACGCTCAAATTGTTCAAGCAATCATCCTTGATCACGCACGCTTCGGTTTGACCCTTGTTCTTGCCCTTCTCAAAAATCATAATGCTGACATCCACCGTTGCTGAATCAAAGATTCTCTGCCCCGCAAAATCTATCAGACGCAGCGGATTGGTCTTGTGGGCAAAGAATTCCCGAATCGCCTTACCATAACCAGCGCGTATCCATTTGTTGGAAGTGATGAATGATAAAACTCCGCTATCAGCAAGAAGGCCGTATCCCCTCTCATAAAAAAGGCAATAAATATCACCCATGCGCGCAAAGGATTGATACTGCATCTTTTCCAGACGGTCAGCCTCTTGCTGCACAGATTGGAGTTGGATATAAGGCGGATTGGCTATCACCACATCAAATCCATCACTTACGCCAAACATCCACCCGGTGTCGAACCAATCACATCTTTTGTATGAGAAGGGGTCCCATTCGGCGAGCATGCGAGTCTGGGTCGTATCTTTGGATTCTATCTTCTTGGCAGCTCCCGTGAGATCGGTCTTTACTGCGACTAGCATTTTTCTCGCGTGTTCGCTTAGTTGTGCCTGTACCGCTTTGAATTCGTGCTTGATAGCCTCTTTGTTTTCGCTATCGGCAAAATAACTCTTCCTGAGTGTCGCCAATTTGCTAATCAATTCTTTGTTTTCCATTAATCCCATACCAGTGATCTCGGGTAAGCCGATAAGCGTATTTGCCGCTACGAACTTGAATTCCAGATTGGGTAAAGGCTCGATGCCTCTGTTTCCCTCATTGTCCAGAACCATCTCATCCACAACGAGAGATAGGAAACACCGCAGTTTGGCAATCTCCACGGCGATGGGCTGGATGTCCACGCCATAGATAGAGTCACGGATAATCATCAGCTTGCGGATATACGCCCAGTTTTCCCGCTTGACGTTCTTCTCCACAGTCTGGCGGACGATACTATCTAGCGTGCTCAGATACTGCTTTCTCCAGATTTCAAGCTTCGGGTCAACCCTCTCCAGCGCGAGCAACATCCGGTGCAGGATGCCCATCGGGAAAGCTCCCGAACCGCAGGCTGGATCTATAATTTTAATTTCCTTCAGAGCTGTAACTACGCTGTTCTTCTGCTCATCTGTAAGCTCTACACCCTCATCTTCATACGAGAGCAAAGCAGCAAGGTTGTCCTCAGATATGGCGGTCTTCGTGAGCAGGTACTGCTTCAAAGACTGCTCCACCATATAATCAACAATGACGCGCGGGGTGTAATAGCTACCGGTTGCCTTGCGGGCGGTCTCGCCCGTCTCTGGCACCACCTCTGCCAGCAGGTTCTCAAAGATTCTGCCGAGCATTTCTGGGTCGACCGAGACTTCCGCGTCCACAGTGCTGTTTTCATCTATGGTGAAGTTATACTGTTCCAGAACGCTGAAGAAATCCTTGAACCAGGTATCCGGTATTTTAAGAGCGTCAATCAGTGATCGCTTATAAAAATCGTTCTCGTGCGGCTCGAACAGCCCGCCGTTCAAGAACGGAACTTTGTCTGCCTCCGGAACCGCAACTGGCTTCCGTTCTTTAACCGGCGTATTCATCAAGCCGAAGAAGAGCGGCTCCAGGACGGCATGGTAATAGCCGAGATGCGTACTTGCTGCCGCAGTCGAAAGCGCGCTGTCAGAAATAAGCGGGATGCCCGCCGCTGACTTCTTATGCTTCAAGAACCAGCAAAATATCGCCCGGCCGATAAGCCTGACCGCGAATTCTTCATACGCCTTTTTGTCACCATCGTCGACTGACGACAATGTCAGCTCTTTTGGAAAGCCGCCTCTGCCGGTGAGGCGGTAGAAATAACGGGCAATTTCCTCATAGAATAGCTTATTGACCTTCTCCACGGAGAAAGCGTCTTTGACAATATCCAAACTGGCAAAGCTACATTCACCGATTCTCTTTTTGAAGGTGTTGTTGGTCTGGCCGCTGCTGACAAAGTAAGTGAAGCGGCGGAAATTGCTCCAGACCGTGCGCGCGGCGTCCGGCGTGCCGTAAACCAGGCTCAGGCGGAAATTGCCGGACTGGTCGCTGAAGACGAACATGCCGGCGTCATACCGCATATATTGTTTGAGGATTTTCCTGGCCTTTTCGTACTGGGCTTTCTTGCCGCTTCGCTCGGTTAAACCCCCGGCGATACTGGCCGTGACCACTACCAGCCTTTCGGCGGGACTGAAGTTGATTTCGCCAATTGCGTGGAAGCCTGAGAACTCGTCATCATCGTATTCAGAGAGGTCGTCTTCCGCTTCGGCATAGCAGTTAGTTGCATTCTGGAAGAATTCGTTCAAGTAGCCCTCTACGCCTTTATCGATGACTTTTTGCAGCAGTTTCTTGCTCATTTCTGTTCCCCGATATTTTCAATGGCGACAATGACCTCTTTATCCAATTGCCCGATTTTCTGCTTTATTTTAGCCAGATAATCCGGGCCGAGGTCCAGTTGCAGGCTGCCGAGTTCTTTTTGAACTATGGCAATCTTCGCTTCATCTCCAGCATCTGCCGCTAGGTTAGCGATGCGTCTTAAAGTGTAATCGGAAAGCGTCTTATAATCCTCGATGTCCTCCACCAGGTTCAACAGGAGTTGGCGGAACTCACGATAGTTATCTGTCTTGTCCGCTAATAGAGCTTTCACCTTTAAGTGAGCTTTTTTCTCGACGCTCAGCTCGCTGGAAGGCACGCCGGACTTTTCTTTCAGGTCCTTGATTCTGGTGTATTTCTCCCAGAAGCCGTCACTGAGCGGCAGAGCCTTTTCATCCTTGCCGCATTTAATCAACGGCAATGCTTCTTCAAACAGCAGCTCGGCCGGTTCTTTGGTTTCTCCTGACATGCCCCTGATAAATAGTCCCATCCCTTTCTTGATAAAGACGGTCAGTGAGTATTCATCGTTTGATTTGGCTACTTTCACGCGGGAGGGGAGGGTGGCGATCCTCTGCTTGGTTGCTTCATCGATTTCAGCATACATTCTGCGTATGCCGGTCTGGAAACTCTCCAGCTCCAGCCCGTCCGGATTTTGCTGAATCTTCTCGAATAATCCGGAGGCCGTGGGTTCTTCGTCTGCTTCAAATACCTTTGAATCCTCCCCAAGGGTATTGTGAATCATAAACATCTTCTCTGTGGCGATTTGTCTGCTCCGCACGATCGATGCGCCCTGGAGGGTAGGGAAGAAGTTGTAAACATAGAGGTTATCGAAGACCTTCTTACTGATGCGGTTGATTCTGCCGACGCGCTGGACAACTCGGGTGGGATTCCAGGGAATATCGAGATTAATCACGGCGCCGGCGCGGTTAAGATTCACGCCCTCTGACATTTTATCTGTGGTAATCAGAATCTGATATTTGTTGTTCTGGTTTTTATACGTGGTATCGAAGTTGCTTATGATTTCTGTAGCTTTCGTCTTATTCAAATCCCCTTTGACACTGATAATCTGGCCGCTGAATTTCTTTTCCAGGCGAGCCTCGACATACTTAACCGTATCGGCGTATTCGGAGAAGACAATTACCTTTCTTATCGGCTCAGTGGCTTTGTCCTTTTGCTTCAGAATCTTGGATAGTTCAGTTTCCAAAGCAGCTAATTTCGGGTCATTATCTACCAATTTCAGGGTATCCAGTTCATCGAGGATTCTTCCGAAGAGGGCAATATCGGCTTCAATATCTGCCAGGAACACCTTCTTTTGTTTGAATTCTTTATTCAAATCATAGACCTTGTAGTGTTTGGGGAAATTGCCCGAGGTGAGCATCTGTTCGAACTTCTCCAACTCCTCGGCAATATCATCCTCGTCATCCTGGTATATCCGGTCGATAAGCTCGCGGTCGAGGATATATTTCTCTCCGCTGTTAACGATGAAGGTTTGGACCATTTCGGTGATGCGTTTGAAGTTTTCCATACTCTGCCGGAACGCGCCAAAGGAACTTTCGAACCTTTTCACCAGCAACCGTCTCATAAAGTCATACAAGTTCTTCTGTATCAACGCTGCCCGGTTTTCCTCTTCGTCAAGTGAGCCGGGGTCCTTGCCAACAATACCAGCTTCATACTCGAAGGGGCGGTAGATGGTGCCTTTGAAATCGCCGCCCTCACCGAAATATTTTGAAATAACGCGGTCGTAAAACTCCGACTGCTCCGGGGTCAACGCGAAAAAAGCTTCACACGGGTCTTTGACCTCGGACAACTCATAGATTTCTTTTGAATATACCGGGTCTTTCTTTAAGTCAATGCGGTTGCGCCGGATGGTGACCGGCGAGATGACCGATTTGATGTCATTGGCCAGGTATTTAGATCGTGCAGTTACCCGTTTCAGGTCAATCCTATCTGACTCAAACAGAGCTTTATAGTCCGCTAGGGCGCTTTCGCGCCTGTCTTTATCCGTGGAATTGTGGTTCTTCTTGATATTTGAGAGTCGCCTGAAAGTTTGGCTATACTGCCGGAATCTTTCATCCAGATTGTTAGACAAGATAAGACTTGATTTACCCGGCACGGTAAACAGCTTGAGCATCGAGAAAATGTCCGCGGGTGTGTTGTTGAAAGGGGTGGCAGTGAGCAAGATAACGATTTTATTGCGGCAGATATCACTCAAAATTGAGTATGCTTCTGTATCCTGGTTACGGAATCGGTGCGCCTCGTCGATGATTACCACTTCGAAGTCGCTCTCATTCTGCACCAGCTTGAGCGTGTCTCTCAAGGTCTCCAAACCGCAACTTCTGATTTCCCATCCGTTAAGCTCGAAATCTTGCCTGTATTTGTCCCAGCCGGTCCGGATGCCGTCATCAACCCCGCCCTTGAGAGCTGGCGGGCATATGATTAAGCCCCTCTTGTACAGGCACTTAGCGACCATTCCTGCAATAATGCTTTTCCCAAGACCAACGACGTCCGATATTATGACGCCATTTTCTTTTTCGATAATACTCAAAGCTTGCGCGACAGCATTTACCTGGTAAGCATATTTCTTGTACCCGTTTTTCTCCAGAAGCTGGAAGACGTAATCCTTGATGTCTTTGGGCTTATGCAATTCCAGATACGTTTTTAGAACAAAAGCAAAGGCTTCGTAAGGAGTTACTTCAGCTATTAGTGTGGCTTCTCTCAGTAGTTTTACTAATTCCCATCTAAAAGCATCGTCTTCGGTGATTTTGACGGCTTTCGTCCAGAGGTCATCGAAATAATCCTCTGCCTCCTGAGTTCCGTAATCACTGATTTCAACATTAAACTCATTTTGCTGGCCTAACCCGGCCCGAGTGAGATTGCTACTTCCGGTGATGAAACAACACGGTTTCAAGTCTGCATGGTCGTCCTTCATGTTGAAGAGGTACAATTTGGCATGATTAGGTTCACGAGTCTTCTTGATGATCAGTCTGTTGTCCAGAATGGCCTGAACAAAGAACTTGGCTTGTTCATAGAATTCTTCAGTATCAAACTCATCCGAATTGACGGACTTGACGATCGATTCTTTGAACAGTTGTTGATGTTTGTTCCCATCGATTTTACCAACGGCTCCGTACTCAACAAGGCCGTAGCCTTGTTTATCGACACTGAGACCCACAAGAACCTTGGTAACTACGTCGGGATTGTGCTTGATAGCCTCATACAATTCTCTAATACCGGAGAAATAGAAGAAACCGACCAGGAATTTCAACTCCTTGCTGAAACCAATGAGCTTTGAGATTCTATCCTTTAGGATCTTGCTGCCCGCATTATTGATGAAGGTGTTTTGTGACCTTGAGTCCGACATTGATTGAGTCCTTCGTAGTAAGCTATGTTCCGAAATCAAGTCCCTCTGATTATCGTAATTATACTACGATTGCCAATCGTCAACAAACCATCATCATTGTGCTGCCGGTCAGTGGGGCGATTTTACCCTTCGTGGGTCACAAATCGTCGGCTTGTTTACCGAGCTCGATGTGGTCGTTTGCGGGTATTCAACCAGAGTGGTAAAATTGCGATTGTTGAAATGTCGTGCTTCCAGTGACTGGACCACTGTGGAGAATGGACACTTAAAAGGATAAGACATGCCGATAACCGCTACCCAAAAGGCACAAGCCGAACAGCATCAGTGGACTGCGGCAAGGGATGGCGCACCGCAGGTGAGACTTGTCGCCGGACCGGGCACTGGAAAGTCATACAGCATCGAAAAGCGGGTCGCTCATCTTCTGACGAACGGAGCGACTCCTGGCAACGTATACATCATCTCATTCACGCGAGCCACGTGCGCAGAACTTCGTGACCGCATCACGCGTTTCTGTAGCACTCTTACGTGTGCAAACGAAGCGACACAAGTGCGAGTTTCGACAATGCATTCACTTGCTCTTCGAATCCTACGGCGAGCCAACTTGCTTGCTTCGTATCCCAGTACTCCGATTATGTTGGACGACTGGGAGCAAGCCAAGATTTACGATAGGGAATTGGCCGAAAGCCTCGGGTCCACACCTTCCCGCGCTGCTGAAATCAGACTCGCTCATGACTCGCAGTGGCAAACCCTCAATCCGCAGTATGTCAACCAGGCACAGATAACACCTGCCGAGGTTCAGGGGTTTAACGCGTTCCATTCTGCTCGAACCAACCTATATTGTTGTGTGCTTCCGGGCGAAGTGATCTTCAGATGTGTTCAAGCTCTCCAGCAAGGCGCTTTAGGAGCCAGCCAATTACCTCAAATCGATCACTTAGTCGTTGATGAATTCCAGGACCTTAACGCGTGCGACCAGGAATTCGTGCATCTGCTGTGTGCAATGAACACGATTTTGTTTGTAGCAGGTGACGACGACCAGAGTATCTATTCTTTCCGTCACGCAGATCCCAACGGGATAGTTCAGTTCCAATCCGCCTATCCGGCATCGGCTACACACATATTAAATGACTGCTTCCGATGCGCTCCGAACATTCTTAGCGCAGCCAGCCGATTGATAGCCTATAATCCAAATAGAGTTCCAAAGAATCTTACGTCGCTCTATAGTACTGCCTCGCCTCCTGTTCAAGGCACAATGCGAGTATGGTCTTTTCAGACGGCCCAAGAAGAGAGTCGAGCCATCGCCCAATCCTGCCAAGAACTACTCAAAGCTGGAATGGCGGGACAAGAAGATGAAATTCTAATTCTAATCTCCAATCGTCGGGTTCAACTCGATATCTTGGCACAGGAATTAGGAAACCTTGGCCTTCCATACGAACCTCCTCGGGGTAGGGCACTCACAGATGAGTTTGAAGCCATTAGGGCCGTATACTCGTTTCTTCGTATTGCCAAAGACAACTCGTCTGGCGAAGAAGACTACCCTTCACATAGGGACCTACTTGAGGTTCTCTCCGGTGTAGGAGCCTCCACTGCGAAGGCTGTTGCGGATGCATGTATCTCCAACAATCAGAACTTCCGTCAACTGTTCTACTTGCCAACTTGCCCCGCTTGGCTTCCGGGACGGTGCCCTTCGGCGGTACAGCGTGTGATGGCTATTGTCCAGGCTGTTCGTGCGTGGAGCATGAGCGATACGCTGGCGACCCGGAGCAGCGACATCATGACTCTTCTGTCATCACAGGCGTTCACATCCGGTATCCACGCAACAAGCAGCTTGGCAACATGGAACGCCCTTCTTGGCTCACTTCCGTCTCAGATGACACTGGAGGAATTGCTTCAGTTCCTTGCAGCAGACAGTGAATCTGATCAACAGACGATAATTAATTCGGTCAACCAGCGTATCGGAGGGACCCAGCCCCAAATCCAGGCTCCGAGCCGGATTCGGATTCTTACTATGCATGGGGCCAAAGGGCTAAGTGGAAAGGTCGTGTTTATTCCTGGAGCGGAGCAGGGCCTTATGCCTAGTTTCAAAGCCTTACAAGC
Source organism: Chloroflexota bacterium (assembly GCA_016190895.1). Lineage (GTDB taxonomy): Bacteria > Chloroflexota > Dehalococcoidia > Dehalococcoidales > UBA2162 > JACPPR01. The sequence continues at coordinate 18,236 of JACPPR010000096.1, forward strand.
CACGGGATTACTCATTGAACAACGACGCCTTTTTTATGTATCGGTCACCCGAGCGATGGCCTCCTGCATAGTCTCTCACGTGGCTCAGCATTCGGGTGCACAAGCGATGGCTTTGACGCAGCGATCTGTCACGCGACTGACCCGCTCACAGTTCCTGAATGAGATGAATGTCTCAAGTGTCACACGCGCCTCGGGCCTGACGCAGGCAGAGGCACAAGCGATAGCGAGAGACGTCAACAATCTATGAGTATGGCTGCACGGTTTTCTAACTTTTCATCTTCTTCAAGTGTGATAGATATCAGAAGTTGCTGGAGCGCAGCGATCGATCGCTTCTTTTCAAAAAGGAGTTCGGGACTGTTCCGAGTAGCCCAACTGAGGGGATTCGAACCGGCTATCAAAACACTAGCGGGAAAGTCTTCTCGAAAGTTTTACCTTTTGAACGGAATGGTGGACCTTAGCGGGTTCGGACTTTATAGACGTGGTCCCTTAGCGTAGCTGGCTGGCCATTGGAAGGTTATTGAAAAGACTCTCCGTCCCCTTTTGGTGGAACCTCTAGGGCCACGCTACCAATACGGTAGTGTATCATACATACCACCAATACCGAATACTTGACAATCACCATCACACGATTATAATGTAAGACAAAGAATAATTGTGTTGGAGGTAACCGGGAGGGGGCTGTTGCAAAAGGAAAAGCTGAGTCTTAACGAGGAGGGATTCCATGGGCAGACATTTATCAGCAGAAATCGACAATAGCTTCGAGAGGAAACTGGTAGTCGAAAACGCTCTGGTCGCCGCTGCCAAAAGTGAGTTGGGTGAAAAACTAAGTGCGCGAGACCGAGCCAATTTGGAAGAGATAGTGAAGCTCTTCGAAGCTATCTTGCAAGGAGAACAGCAGTTACGGTCTCCGAGCTTGTCAGCTGTTTCTATTGACATGGCACAGGTTGCAAACAGGGTTGGGAGTATTTACAATACGAGATTCAAATTTTCCCAGTTTATCGCATTTGTGGCAGAGTTAAAGCAGATTGCTGAGGCAATGCTCGAAAACCGCAGAGTTATTGAAAGAAAGAGGCGCAATTTTGATGAGTTTCTCAATTTGCTCTCAGAATCAGAAGGCAAAGAAATAGAGCGGCTACAGTCTCTGCCGCTTGGGAGTTTCTCTGTGGCATGAGCACCCCGGCGGCGATTGCCCAGGACGCTTTGAATCTACTTGTTTCCCGCAGTAGAAGCGTTCGATTGTCGGCGGAGGCGCTCCTAGCAAAAGACTACCCTTCGGAAGTTCCTCGTAATCTGATTCGCTGTGTGGTGTGCGCGACAAATCGGATTGACGCAGAAGTCTCCGAGATGTCATTCAGATTGAAGGCCAAACCTGAATATTCTGAGGTCACTCTCAAGGAAGCAAAGCTTCGTCATACTTTTCTCACTTATCTTCAAACGGTGATACTGTCTCTTGTTGATGGCGCCGAAACGGGTAAGGCTCCGGCTGAATGGATCTGGCCAATCCAACGCATGGTAGAGGAGCTTTTCCCTGGGTGCCAAATTCTGGTCAGGTCGGTACACGAACTGAACTATTTCTTTGCTCCTCTTGGTGCGATGATCCAGAAGAAATTTGCGTCACTAGGTATGGACGACATTCTCAAGGATAACGGCCTTCTTGAGGAGATCTGGATGCTAGGGACATCTTCGTTCCCTCCTAGCGGAATTTTGACTCATTGTTTAATTGCCCATGAGATTGGCCATGGTATATATGAAACACGCAAACTGGGCGACCAAATTCTGAGGTCAGTTAAGATAGATGACCGTGCTGCTTCGAATATCGTTGATCTCATCGCTTCACAAATGGTGGAAGAGTCTTCGAGTCAAGAAACGGGTCCAAGGATTACGGGTACACGACTAGATACGCACATAGACAGAAGTTGGCTTGAATTGTCTGTAAATGCAAGACTCAAAGAAATCCTCTCCTGTTGGGCCGAAGAGTTTGCTTGCGACGTGATAGGGTTAAGAATCCTTGGTCCCGCGTTCCTGTTATCGCAACTCTATTTCTTATTTCCGCTAGCTTCTATCGATGTGGGCGATGTTGAACACCCGACCCCTCGGATGAGGCTGCGGTTATCAATCAACGCTCTACTTGGAACTGAAGAAGGACTTGGATACCGAATCGTTAAGTCACTGGATATTCAGAGCGTTTTACAGAATTGGCAGAAAACTATCATGTCGTCAGAACCGAAGGCTAATGACCCGTATTTCGATGAGGCCTATAAAATGTTACGCCCAAGCCTGCGGGAGATATTGAAGTTGTGCAAAAAGGAAACTAAGACATTAGCATACAGTCCGGACCGCTTAGACAAGGATGTGCCTAAACTTCTGACTCGTATTGGAGACGGTATTCCTCCTAATGAGCTTTGGGATGAGAAATCACAGTGTTTCCAGCCTGCTTATATGGCTTCAATCCTAAATGCAGGGTGGCTAGCTTTCGTTGCACCAGAGTTGCCCATGCCTTTTCGGAGTGTGACCAAGCAAGAGGCAGAAGGTAGGTTGCTTTCTTTGGTCGAGAAGGCAATGGAGTATTCTGAATTGGCACGGTTGAGCCAAAAGAAGTAATATGTCAACACTTGCTGCTAGCGAGATCAGGCGAAGAATCCGGAGCACTCAAAATGACGCGCTAGTTATCACGCCTCTACTGAATGAAGCTGATCAGGTTCGTGGAGCATCTGTGGATGTTAGGTTAGGAAACTACTTTATCTCGTTCGTCCGTGGGAAGAAGGGCATTGTGGACCCCAAGAAAATGCAGGATATCTCCGACCGATACGAGACAAATGAGGAAATATACGTGCCTTATGGTAGGAATTTTATTTTGCATCCCCGCCAATTTGTCGTAGGGGGTACTCTTGAATACTTCGGCTTGCCGAAAGATCTAGCAGCTTATGTGGTTGGTCGATCATCTTGGGGTAGACTGGGACTGGTAGTTGCTACCGCGATAGGAGTTCATCCTGGCTATCGGGGCATTATCACATTGGAACTGACCAATCTTGGTGAGGTGCCAATATTACTGTATCCGGGTTGGTCTATCGCTCAAGTGTTTTTCCAAACTATCATAGCAGATGCGAATTGTCCCGTGGAGGGATGTGATGTGGACAATTCAAGGTACAGCCTTGCGGTCAAACCGGAGATGAGTCGTCTGGTAGAGCCGGAAGACTTAAGGCATTTGGAAGAAGCGATCAACAAGCGGGGCGGCTTAAGGCAGACGTAAGCGAACTGTTATATTCAAGTGAGACATGATACCAGTAGTTGTTGGAGCAGGGGTACCAATCCTTTTTCTCAAACAGAAGTTCGGGAACTGTTCCGAGTGGCCCAGCTGAGGGGATTCGAACTCCGCCTTGTCGCCTTATGGCTGGATTGATATAATGGTCTTGACTGGTTAGACCAAGACACAACTTCTTGAGCAATTCACGCAGTATTGGAACTAATGTGAAAAACTGAAGGTCTTAGAAAAAGTTCTACCTTCTATCATACGCGGCTCACCACCGGAATTTCTCTTTTTGATATCTAATTCAAAGAAACTGGGAGGGTCTATGGAAATATTCAAGATAGCTGACTATATTAAGAAAGTGAACCCGGAGCCTGACCAACGGCTGACTATTCAGCTTCTGGAGAAGAAGGCGGAGAGCATGGTCGGGATGTTCATCGTGCTGCCTCCCGGCGGGCAGACGCCTTACCACTTCCATGACAAGCGCGAATCGATACTCATTGTCATCAGCGGCAAAGCGAAAGAGATGGTCGAAGGCAGGAAAATCCCCATCGAGTCCAATGACATCCTGTTCATCCCGGCCAAGCAGAAACATGGCGTTCTGAACGATAGCGGCCAGGAATTCCGCTTTATCGAGTTTCAAGTGGGCAAGCCCGATGAGCCGGATAGGGTCGAGGTCGAGTGGCGGGAGAGCTAGGAAGATTGGACGGATTTATCTATCCTGCCGATTCTAGAGGCACCGCAACAAATGAAATTGTAGGGGGACCGGAGAATCTACGTCCCCCTCCGTTCCCTCTGGATTCCCCGCCTGAAGCGGGGAATGACACATAGGAGACTTGCTATTTTCGGGGTAATGCCACAATCACAATAATGAAGTTGGCTATTTCTTCGGGTTTTCCTGTTTGACCAGGACTACTTCGAAAGGGCAGCGGATAGCCCCGGAAGGACATATGGTCTCGCACTCCGTGCAGTAGGTGCAGGCTTCAGGTTTGACTACAGTAGCCTTGCCGTTCACAATGGCGACGGCGCCGGTAGGGCAAAACTCAACGCAATCACTGCAGCCGGTGCAGAGTTCCGGATTAACTTCGGGTGTAGGCATTCCCAGTCGATTCTCCTGTGCTTCCATTTCCAGCGACTTACATTCCGATTCTAACGCGTCCGTGTGTCAGCCGATACGACATTTGTCGTAAATCTACCTCGCCTCTTTTAGCTTCTCCGGGTCTACCACCAGGATACGCTGGCCCTCGATACGGATTGCCCCCGCCTTTTCCAACGCCCTCAAACCCCTGCCTACCACGTCCCGGACCGAGCCTATCATAGTCGCCATCTCCTCCTGAGTCAGCCGGGGAACCGGCGAAGGGCCGCCCTGGACGACGGCCGAATCCAGCAGCAGGCGGGCAAGCCGGCTGACTACGCTACGGAAAGAAAGGTCTTCAACCACGCTGCTGAGATGGCGCAAGCGGCCGGCGAATAGCTTGATGATTGCCTGCGCTGCCGGACAGCCCGCCAGCAGCGCGTTCACCGTCTTGGTCGGGACAACGTATATAGTAGTCTGTTCAAGCGCCGAGGCGCTGGCTGGATTCGGTCCGCCATCGAAGACAGGCACCTCGTTGAAGGTGGTGCCGGCGGCGGCCGTCATCAATACCTGTTCTCTGCCTTCCGGCGAGCTTTTGAAGATGCGCACCCGCCCGCTCTTGACCAGATACAGTCCCTGGCACGGCTCGCCCTCCAGAAATATTACCTCGCCCCTATCGAAAGAGCGTTCCAGAGTGTCTTTGGCTATTTTCTCTCTTTCTTCAGGGCTGAGGGCGCTGAAATAAGGAACCCCTTTTAAATAGTCAGCTAATGATGACACAGGCAACTTCTCCGCTAAAATCCTACCATATCCATAAGAACGGTGTATAGGTATCAACCTCACCCCCTCGGCCCCCTCTCCGCTTGCGGAGAGGGGGAAATTTGTTTTGAGAGGGCGGAGGTGAAAAATCCCCCTTAATCCCCCTTTGCCATAGGGGGATACCTAAGAAAGAGAGGTTCAACGATAAAGGCATCTCTCTTTGGTAAAGGGAGATTGAGAGGGATTTATTCAGGGAGTTAGGAACAACCTGGTAAAACGCAAAATTTGCTTGCGACAAAAGTCGTATCAGGCACGTTGGGCCGATGCTATATTGAGAGTGTTAGATCAAACCAGAATCTGAGAAAGGAGGGCAGAAATATGACTATGGATAAAACATGTCCCGGGTCCCGGACAATCCGCGAGCCGAGGCCGGAGTATATGAACTGCCCGAATTGCGGTAAAGAAGTAGAAATCTGGACTGATGAACTGAAAGCAACATGTCGTAACTGCGGGACTAAGGTCTTCAGGGCGCAGCAGGCTTCCTGTATCGAATGGTGCCCTCACGCCAAGGAATGTGTCGGTCCCGAGGTTTACGAGCGGCTGATGGCCGGCGCCGGCGAGGACCTCTCCGATGGCGATAATCCCCTGGAAGTGCTCCGCCGTGAGCACGATAGAGCTTCTGAAAAAATCAGCTTGTTGCGGGCTGCCAGCCTTTGTCTCAAGCTGGGCGCCACTTCTCCCGGTTCGCCTATCTGGGGTAAAGGGGTCGACCATCTGGCCAAAGTGACAGATTTTATCGATAAAGATATCACGCTCCACTTCCATCGTGAGGAGGAAGTCCTTTTCCCGATGGTCGAAAAGCATCTGGGTCTAGTGAAAAGCCCGACCCGGTTATTGCTGGGCGAGCATAAAGAAATCTGGGAGATTTACGCTGAGCTAAAGGAAATGCTTGCCGAGCTGCAGCAGGGAACGCACCGGGATGAGGAACTGATGGCAGCGCACGTGCAGGATGTCAGCGGCCGTATCGAGCAGCTTTTGAAGGACCACATCAAGAAAGAGAATGAGTCTCTGCTGCCTCTGGCCAAAGGTCTTCTCAATGAGGCAGAGCTTAAGGAATTCTCCGACAGGTGGAAATCAACCAGCCTTGAAGTCAAGGCTTAATGATTCTGTAAGGGGTTGAATCGGTGAGCGTAAAAATAGACGTTTATCCCGGTTTTGCTCATCTCACCGGCGGTCAAACCGAGGTTGAAGTAAACGGCAGTACTGTGGGCCAGTGTCTTGAGCAGCTGGTTGCCCGGTACCCGAAGATAAAGAAGACATTGTACAGGAAAGACGGCACATTAAGCTGCTGTGTCGAGATTTGGGTCAATTTGAAAACATCGTACCCCGAGGAACTGGATATGCCGGTCAAGGATGGAGATGAGCTTCGTATGCTGGGTCTGATGATTACCGGCTGAGAAATGGGTAAGCCAGGGCTTATCACGAAACATAGAGGCAAAAATAAATAGGGAGGGTTGACAATGAAAGAAAGAGTAGAGGCAGCGCTGGAGAAAATAAGACCGGCGTTACAGGCAGACGGCGGTGATGTCGAGCTGGTGGATGTCAAGGATGGCGTAGCCACAGTGAAACTTACGGGACACTGTGCGGGCTGACCGATGTCCACGATGACGCTCAGGATGGGCGTCGAGCGGGTAGTCAGGGCAGAAGTGCCTGAAATCAAAGAACTGGTAGCTGTATAACACGAGCCGTCGCCGGTAATGCCGGTTGGCGCAATCAGGTAAGAACACGGGACGGGAACCAATGAGCGACACTTTCCGTAACTTTCTGGAAGAAGTTAAGCCGATAAAATTCAAAGAACCGCTGGCGGAGACGCTGGGGGCATTTGCTAGCGAAGGCGCCGTTTTAGACTACACCTTCATCGATGCGGTCAAGATGGCTGGGCATGCCTGTCCGACCGTCGCCGGAGCCTATTTGTCCTGCCAGAAGGCGATGGAGGCGCTCTACCCCGGTGAGACTCCGGTGAGGGGGGAGATAGCGGTAACCGTATACGGTGAGCCTGATGAAGGGGTCTACGGGGTGATGGGGCAGGTATTCAGTTTTCTCACCGGGGCGGCGCCAGCCAGCGGTTTCAGAGGGCTCGGCCATAAATTCAAGCGGAAGGACTTACTCAGATTTGTCCCGAAGAAACCCGACCCTCAAGCGATGTGCTTCGAGTTTCGGAGGCTGGATAACGGCAGGACGGCTCTGGTCAGATTCAGCCCTCAGCGCATTCCGTTCCCTGCCGAAAAAGGGGCGCGAATGGGGGAACTCCTGGAGAAAGTCCTCTGGGAGGCGGAAAGGGATAATGAGAAACAGGAATTCCAGGAACTCTGGACGGATAAAGTGAAAAGTATGCTTTTGGAAGCAATAGATATCGATAAGTGGCTCAAGGTGGAAGTAAAGGAGGAACTAGAATGAACGCAGTAAAAACAATCGATGTTAAAGGGTTGCCCCACGCTCAGAGGGAAGAGATGATTTTCCCCGGTATCGAGGCGCTTAAGCCCGGTGAGACGGCCCGCCTTGTCGTTGAATTCAATCCGGTGCCGCTAGTCTTCTTGTTAAAGGCGGAAAAAGAGCTTGAGGTTGCCTATGAAAAAGAGGGGCCGGATGAATGGATTCTGCGGGTAACCAAGCAAGCTAAGAAAAAGGAAGAAGATAAGAAAGCGCAGTTCAGGGAATTGCTGGCCGAACTAGGAGAACCTCAGCTTTCCGACGCAGCCAAAGAGAAAGCCCGCACGCTGCTTCAGGAAGTCGATGCCAAAACCCTGGGTATCCTGGAGCAGGAACTAATCAGGGAAGGGGTTCCCCACGAGACAATCAGAAAGAGCCTGTGCGATATCCACCTCGAGGTGATGCGTGACAGCCTGGTCGCCCAGAGAAAAGAGGTTTCGGCGCCGCACCCTGTGCACACCTTCATGCAGGAGCACGAACACATCGTCGCCTCACTTAAAGACCTGGATGCCCTGGTGAAGCGGCTTCAGAGCAAGAATAGCTATGGAGCTATGGGGGAAGACCTGGAGAAACTCAAGGACATCGCCCACCACTTGGTCGAGGCGGAAAGCCATCACCGGAGAGAAGAAGAGGTGCTCTTCCCTGAAATGGAGAAGCACGATATCACCGAACCTCCGGAGATTATGAGGCTGGACCATATCGAGTTCAGAAAGAGAAAACAGGCGCTCTATCAGATAGCCCATAACTCTACTGATTACGCCTTCCCTGAGTTCAAGGCGAGGGTGACCGAATATGGTCTATACTTGACCAAAGAGCTGGAGAGCCATATTTTCAAGGAAGATAACATCCTTTACCAGATTGCCCTCCAGGTGCTGACTCCCGAGGACTGGGCGAAGGTGAAGGAAGAATGCGATAAGGTCGGCTACTGCTGTTTTACCCCTGAAGACTATAAAATGGAGGAAGCAAAGATGGTTGAGCTCGATTTAAGACAAATTATGCCCTTCGAAAGGCACGAACTGATATTCCAGAAATGGGATGCCCTGAAACCTGGTGATACCCTGAAAATCATCAACGACCATGACCCCAAGCCCTTGCGCTATCAGTTTGAGGTAGAATATAAAGGGCAGTACGAGTGGCAGTATGACCAGCAGGGACCGAAAGACTGGATCGTCAGCATTAAGAGAGTTTAAGACGGAGGCATCATGATAGGCACGAAGAAACCAACTCAGCTATTAAAAGACGAGCATCAGGCGGTACTCCAGAAACTGACCGCCCTGGAGAAGGTTTTCGGTCGGCTGGATGAGAAAGAGGCAATCTCGGCGGAATTGAAGGAACTGACATCCTTTTTCAAGACTGAATTCTGGGTGCACTTTACCAAGGAAGAGGAGGCGCTCTTCCCTGAAATCGAGACCTTCCTCTTCCTGCCCAGGGATGCCGGGCCGCTCGGTGTCATGCTCATGGAACACGAGGACCTGCGGAAAACCAACGACGTGATTCAGAAAGCGACGGCCGAGTACCTGGCTGGTTCCTCCGGCGAAGCAACCAAAAAGACGCTCCGGGAACAGGGGTCTCACTTTATCAACGTCCTGAGAGACCACATCAACAAGGAAGACAACATCCTGTTTATGATGGCGGACATGCACCTAAGCCAGCAGCAGATTGATAAGGTCGCCAAGCTTTTTCTGGATATAGAAGGCGGGCACAAGGCGGAAGGAGCGAAAGAAAACCCGGTAATCGAGGCGCTCCGCGCCAGGCGCAGCTGTAAAGATTTTCTTGGTACTCCGGTACCCACTGAGATACTGACGGAATTAGTCGACGTCGCCCGCTATTCGCCTTCGGGCGCCAATAAAAATACCTGGCGTTTTATCATCGTCACAGAGCGCCAGGACCTCAACCGCTTAAGTGAAATCGCCCGCACCTGTTCCTGGTTAGCCTCAGCACAAGCAGCCATCGCCGTGATAGTGGACCCCGCCTCGACACGCTACTGGTTGGAGGACTGCTCGGTAGCTGCCTATGCGATATGGTTGGCGGGTGAGGCGCGCGGACTGGGTGTTGCTTGGGCAGCCATGCATCAGAGTGATAACTCTGAGGAAAGCGCTCGCCGGCAGAAGTGCGTTAGAGACGTGCTGGGCCTGCCCGAGGCGCTCTACACTCCTATGGTGCTGGGACTGGGTTACCGCAAATCCCAGCCTCCGGACAAAAAGCGGCCAAATCTGGAAGATATAATTGCCTGGGGAAAGTACCCTGGCTGAGGTAACAAATTAAGCTGTAGAGGAATCAAGGGAGGAGCTCTATGATAGATACGAAAAAACCTACCCAGCTATTAAAAGAAGAACACCAGGCGGTGCTGCAAAAGCTGACAGCTATGGAGAGGATTTTCGGCCGGCTGGATAGGAAGGATGAAGTTTCGGCTGAATTGAAAGAGTTGGCGGCTTTTTTCGAGACTGAGTTCTGGACGCATTTCGATAAAGAGGAAAAGGCACTCTTTCCTGAATTCGATAATTTTATGCCGCGAGGCGCCGGCCCAATCGCCGTGATGCTGCAAGAGCACATAGTGCTGAGGGACACCAATGATGTAATGCAGGAGGCCATCGCCCGGTATCTTAACGGTGATAACGATGCCGAAACTAAACGAACGATTAGCCAGAACGGAAGCCATTTCATCGATTTCTTAAGGCAACACATCAACAAAGAAGATGGCATTCTTTTCAGGATGACGGACATGCATCTCAACCAGGCGCAAAATGAGAAAGTCGCCCGGCTGTTCCGGGAGATGGATAAGCGTTAGGGAAAGGGAGTTAGCAGAATGGTGAATGGAATGGATACCGAACGGATACTGGAAGAGGAGATAACTGCCTCTCTCATCGAGGGCAGATTGCCCTGCCCGATAGCTTTCAAAGTGGCCAGAAAATTGGATATCACCCCGAAATCGGTCGGCGAGAAAACCGATGAGTTAGGGATAAGGATAATTGATTGCCAGTTGGGTTGCTTCGGCGTAAAAAAAGCCACCCACGACGACTTGAAAGGCGCGCCGCTGGATGCCAACATGGCTGGGGCCATTCAATCTACTCAGGTCAATGGGCAGATGCCCTGTGAAGCAGCCTGGGAAATAGCCCGGCAATTCAAGGTAAGCCGTAAAAAAATCGGCGATACGGCTACCCAGCTAAAGATAATGCTGGTCGATTGCCAGCTTGGCTGCTTCTGATTAATCTGCCGAAGAATTGACAAAAAGAGGCTAAAACCTGTAGCCTTTATTCATGACAAATGACTTCTCAGAAACAGAACTGGTAACAATCAGCCTGCACAGTGGGAGCTATGACAGGGTAACGAATGCCCTGTCACTATCGATTATCTGCTTGGCGATGGGTATGGATGTAACTATTCTGCTTACTTACGAGGCGCTCAGGCGGTTTGTCAAAGGGCACCTGGAGGATATGGAAGGGACGGATGATGAGTTCCAGAATTTGTTTCATGACGGCATCGAAAGAGGCTCCATAACCTCTATCGAGGGCAAGCTGACTGAAGCTAAGAACCTGGGACTGAAGTTGTATGCCTGTCCTAGCGCTATGGCCACTATGAACATCGTCCGGCAGGACCTGGTTGATGAAGTAGATGACCTGATGGGACTGGCGACCTTCATCGGTCTGGCCCGGACAGCCAAGATAAACTGGTACATCTGACCCGCGAGGCGAAACCGCGTGCTGAGGGTAAAGAGGGTCTACGAAGGTAAGCAGGCTGATGACGGAACAAGGCTGCTTGTCGATAGGCTATGGCCCCGGGGACTGAGCAAGGGAGAAGCCGGTATCGATGAGTGGCTGAAGGATTTAGCTCCTAGCGATGAGTTACGTCGCTGGTTTGCTCATGAGCCGGAAAAATGGCCGGAGTTCAGGAAGAGGTATCTGGAAGAACTGTCGGTTCCAGAGAAAACCGAAGCCCTGAAGCGGATTGCCCGTATGGTAGCAGAGGGAGGAGTTACCCTGCTCTATGCGGCCAAAGATACCGAGCGTAATAATGCCAGGGTGCTGGCGGATGTCGTCACCGGATTTAGGGAGAATTCGCAACGAAAAGGTGGACGGTAGCCGAGAATGGCTGTGCTCTACGATAAACTAACCGCTAAAAAAGAGAAAGACATCAGAATCCTGGCCGATTTCATTTCGATTTTCTGCCGGGAAAAACATCCTGACGCTGAAAAAAGTCCCTTCGCCATGAGAGACGCCAGGCTTGAGCGCAGCTTCGATGGGAAAGAAGTGATACTCTGCCAGGATTGTCAGAAACTGCTGAATCACGGCATAGCCAAACGGCTCCAATGCACCTTAGACCCCAAGCCGATGTGCAAGAGATGCCGGATTCACTGTTACGCTCCTGGCTACCGGGATAGGATTCGAGAGGTGATGAGATTCTCCGGGTTATATCTGGTGACGCACGGCCGGTTTGATTTCTTGTTTCATTATTTCTTTTAAGGCTGGTAAGAGATTGGCAGCGACTAAAGAAGAACTCATTCAAGCGATGGAGAACTACTTCGGGGAGGATGCGAGGAGAATAAACCACGCCCGCCGGGTGACGGCCTATGCCGAGCAGCTTATGACAACGGAAGGGGGAGACTATCCTGTAGTCATCGGGGCGGCCGTGCTCCATGATATTGGCATTCACCAGGCAGAAAAGAAGTACGGCAGTCCCAGCGGCAGGTATCAGGAGATAGAAGGACCACCCATCGCCCGCGAAATCTTGACCAGGTTAAGGTTCGGGCAAAACCAGATTGACGAGATTTGCGAGATTATTGCCCACCACCACAGCCCGGGCAAGATAAAGACAAAGAACTTCGGCATCCTCTATGATGCCGATTGGCTGGTCAACCTGAAAGATGAGTACGATATTCAGGACAGGGAGAAACTGGGCAATATCATCGACCGCGTGTTTCTGACGGAGAGCGGGCGTTCGCTAGCCCGCCGGACGTATCTTACGCAGAGCTAGGCTGGTTAGCAGTAGTCAGTTCCCTTGGCGGGAAAGGGCTTCAAAATAATTCCCTCTCCCTTGACGGGAGAGGAGAGAATGCAAAAGTAAGTCTAGCAACAATGTGCGAGTTATTTGATTGCAACCAGCTTGAGTTCGAATGTCAGGTCTTTACCAGCCAGGGGATGGTTAGCGTCTACCGTTACTGTCGTTCCAGAAACGTCCGTAATGGTGACTGTGATGGGTCTGCCATCATCGCCCATTCCCTGCAGTTTTTGGCCCACCTTCGGTGTCAGCCCTTCGGGTAAATCGCTCATCGGTACTACCATGACCAATTCATCGTTGTGCTGTCCGTAGGCGTCGGCAGCGGGAATGGTCACCGTTTTAGAGTCCCCGACTTTCATCCCGGTGACCGCCTGGTCGAACCCCGGAATCACCTGTCCGGACCCGACAGTGAACTCAAGCGGTTGTTTACCGACTGAGCTATCGAACACGGTGCCATCATTTAATTTCCCGGTGTACTCCACTTGCACGGTATTACCACTCTCCGCTCGCGGTACGGCGCCGCATCCCGAGAACAGAATAATGCCTCCCAGAAACAGACTCCCAAGCAGAAGAACGTAATTCCTTTTCACAAACCCTCCCGACTTCAGTCTCAGTTCATTCTACACCGTCTGCTTATGGGCTGACAAATGTCTGTCCTCGCTACTCTTGCTAACAATCAGCTACTGTGTAATACTTAACCAATAAGGATTACGGTTCAACCAGCAAGGGGGCGAGTAACAGAGATATGAGTTCCAACCAGCCTAAAACAAGTAGAGCTAACAGAGGGAGGCCGGCCGTTGCGGTGAGGGCATCAGCGACAGCAGCCAAAAAGGCGAGCGTGAGTAGACCGGCCGGGAGCAAAATTAAGCCGGGACTGATTACTGCGGCAATACTGACTCTTTTCATTGCTGTTGCCCTATTCCTCCGGGCCTACCTGCCTTACGATAAAGTCTTTACGCCTCTCGGGATAAAATTCACCAGCAACGATTCCTATTTCTTTCTGCGGTTGGTTGACAACCTTATCCACAATTTTCCCCAGCACACGCATATCGACCCTTATCTCATCTACCCCGGAGCTTCAGGTGAAATCGTCATTAACTTCTTCGTCTGGCTAATTAGCGTGCCCGCCTGGATGGCTAATTTTGTCTGGCCAGGCCAGCATACCATCGATACGGTCGCCGCCTTTATGCCGGCGGTGCTGGGGGCTCTTACGGTTATCCCTGTTTACTTCATCGGCAAAGAGCTATTCGGCCGCTGGGCCGGCGTGCTCTCGGCCGGTCTCATTGCCATATTACCCGGCGAATTTCTGGGGCGGTCTATATTAGGTTTTACCGATAACCATGTTGCCGAGACGCTGCTAACCACGGTGAGCATAATGTTTTTGATTTTGGCTATCAAGGTGGCAAGCCAGCGGCAGCTAACTCTCGGACATCTTAAATCTCGCGATTGGGCAACCATTAAAAAACCTCTTGTCTACAGTCTGCTCGCCGCACTTTTCCTGGGTCTCTACATGGCTGCCTGGTTAGGAGCGCTGCTTTTCGTCTTTATCACCTTCGTTTATTTTGTGGTTCAGTTCATCTCCGACCATCTGAGGCGTAAATCTACCGACTATCTCTCTTTTGTGGGTGTTATTTTCTTCTCGGTTGCTCTGCTGGCGGCTTTGATGATTTCTTCGAGTCAGCTCTATCTGGCTTCATTGTTTATCGCCGTACTGGCGATTGTGGTCTTGAACGTCATCTCCAGGGTGATGGCGGGCAGAAGCATGAAACCCATTTACTATCCGGTGGCTTTGCTGGGGATGGCGGCGGTTGGGGGTGGTCTTGTCTTCCTGGCCAACCGTTCCATCTTCAACTCAATGGTGGGCGCCTTCAGTATTTTCAAGCCGGTGGGCGCTCAACTAACAACCATCGAGATGCAACCGCTCATCAGCCGCATCTACGGTAATCCGCTGGCGATTGCCTGGGGCAATTTCAATGTTAGCTTCTTCCTCAGCTTTATCTCGTTGGCCGTGCTTATCTATGTCCTCGTCAGATACGGTAGCGCCGAGAAGGGTCTGCTGGTGGTATGGAGTCTGATAATTCTGGGGGCTACTCTCGGGCAGCGGCGCTTCGGCTACTATTTAGCCGTGAACGTGGCGCTCTTGACAGGTTATCTCAGCTGGAAAGCTCTCGAGCTGGCCGGTTTTAAGGAACTGAGCGCCGGCATAGCCGGAGCATCCGGGGGGGTAGCTGGCAGGAGAGCTAGACGCGGCACTCCAGCTGCCGCAAACTACTTCGTTATGGTAATAGCGGTGCTGATTATCTTCTTCGGAGTCTTCTTCTGGAATATCCAGCCGGCCGTTGTCGTGGCCAGCGCCACGCCCTACGCTCCGAGTGATGCCTGGGTTAGCTCGCTTACCTGGTTGAAGGATAATAGTCCCGAGCCTCTCGGCATCGCCGATGCCTATTATCAAAACTATCCCTCACTGGCACCGGGGCAAAGTTATTATCCGTTCCCGGAATCTGCCTATGGAGTCCTTGCCTGGTGGGATTATGGCTACTGGATTACCCGCATTGCCCACCGCATCCCCAATGCCAACCCCAGTCAAGACCCTGTGTCTAATAAGGCCGTGGCTACATTTTTTACTTCACAGAACGAGACGGCAGCCGGCGAAGTAAGACAGACGCTAGGCTCGGCCTACATCGTTATCGACCATGAGACGACTCTCAGCAAGTTCTGGGCAATTGTTACCTGGGCAGGGAAAAACCAGACAGACTTCTTCGATACTTTCCTGGTGCCCCAGCAAAATAATACGTTCAGGCAGGCTATACTCTACTATCCTGAGTATTACCGCTCGATGGCGGTCAGGCTGTTTAATTTCGATGGTAAAGCAACGGCTCCTGACAGCCCGCTGGTAGTAACCTATACCGAAAATAAGGATGAAGCCGGTAATCCCTACAAAGTCATTACCGCCGCTCGGGAGTTCACTACAATCGAGGAGGCAGAAGCCTACCTGGCAAGCTTGCCGGCTGGTAATAGCAGGATAGTCGGCAGTCACCCCCTGAAAAGTCCGATGCCCCTGGAGGCTATCGAACACTACAAGCTGGTTCATAACTCGGAGCAAACGCTAACTCTGCAGGACGGGACGAACCTGCCTTCCATCAAAATCTTTCAATACGAAAAATAGCTTGTAGTGTCTAGTAACACGAACTTCCATTCGAGGGCGTTTAATAATGTCATTCTCCGGGCTTGACCGGAGAATCCACAATCTCCCGTTCTTATGGATTCCCCGCCGGAGTTTACCCCGTGCTGCGACACGGGGCGGTGAATGACAGGGCGTTGTTAAACACTCTCAGAGCTTCGGCAGTTTGATACCAGAAAGCTAAAGTGCTAAACTGGTATCAGACTTATGAGCTATAGTATTACTCAGGAGAGTTTCGATAGTTTATCTTCCTGCTGGGACGACCCTCCATGTTGCTCCGGCTGGAGTTCCGTTTTCGTTTTGCCCGCCTGGCTTAAACTCTGGTGGCAGGAGTTCAAGCCTGAAGCTGAACTATATCTAGGGGCGGTGAGACGGGAAGGACAAATAATCGGTGTGGCTCCCCTTCAGATACTGGAAAATAAGGCATCTTTTATCGGCAGCGCCGATGTCTGCGATTATCTCGACTTTGTCATTACTCCCGGCGCGGAAAGCGATTTTTTCAAAGTCGTTCTCGATGATTTGAAGCAAAGGGGTGTCCGCCATCTGGACTTGCAGTGTCTGCGCCCTGAATCTACGGTACTCACCAGCCTGGCCGGTATCGCCCGGAACCGGGAATATGAAGTTGTCTGTCAGCCTGAGGATGTATCGGTAGAATTGGATTTGCCGGCCACCTTCGACGAGTATCTGGAAATATTGGAGACCAAGCAGCGCCACGAGGTTAAGCGCAAGCTGAGGAGATTATTGGAAGCGGGAAAGGTGGATTTCCGCATCATCGAGGATAGCGCTGAAGTCAATAAGGCTATGGATATTTTCCTCAAGATGTTCACCGAGAGCCGGTCCGATAAAGCTGCATTCCTGACCAGCCAGAAGGAATCCTTTTTCAGGTCGCTTGCCGGTACTATGACAGGTATAAAGTTGCTCAAAATGGGCATTCTCGAGTTGGACACCCGGCCCACGGCAATGATTCTCTATTTTGATTACGGCGGAAGCACTTATCTTTACAACAGTGGTTACGACCCGCAATATACATCTCTGAGCGTGGGGCTAATGAGCAAAGTCCTTTGTATTCAGGAATGTATTAACAAAGGGAAGAAAAAGTATGACTTTCTGAAGGGTAACGAGGTCTATAAATATCACCTGGGTGGGAAAGAGGTTACCCTTTCGAACTGTCAGATAACTTTCAAGTAGTCCCGGAGAGGTAGGACGCCCGATGGCAGACCAACAACTGAAAATAGCTATGCTCAGTGTGCATAGTTGCCCGGTGGGTACTCTGGGTACCAGAGATACCGGCGGCATGAGCGTTTACATAACCGAGTTGGCCAGCGCCCTGGGCAGGCTGGGGCACCTGGTCGATATCTATACCCGCGTTCACGACCCCAGAGACCGCCAAATCTATGCCCTGGGCCGGGATGTCCAACTGATTCACCTCAAAGCCGGTGAGAATGAGCAGATACACAAGCTGGCCGTATACACGCATCTGCCCGATTTTTCTTGCGGAATCGAGGCATTCAGGAAGGAAAATAATCTCCAATATGATATCGTGTTCAGCCATTACTGGCTCTCCGCCTGGGTGGGGGAATATCTCCAGCAGTGGTGGCACACTCCTCATGTCACCATGTTCCATACCCTGGGGGCGGTGAAGAACATCACAGGTATCGGAGAAGACGAGCCGGAACTCCGCATCGAGACGGAAAAGGAACTGGCGAGAAACTGCTTCCATATTATTGCGCCGACCGAAAAAGAAAAAGAGGGGCTGGTGATTCATTACGGCGCTCCCTCGGAGAAAATCAGCATCGTCCCCTGTGGGGTGAATCTGGAGCTATTCAAACCAACCGGGAAAGAGAAAGCCAAGCGCGAACTGGGTCTTGGCGATGATAAAGTGATACTTTTTGTAGGCCGGATTGAGCCGGTAAAGGGTATCGAACAGCTGGTGCAGGCGATACCCCTGTTGCAGAGCGCAAAGAATATCAAACTGGTAATTATCGGCGGCGAGGGCAACAGCCCGTACGAGATGAAGCAACTCAGGCGACTTTGCGGTGAGCTCGATATCGAGGACAAGGTTGCTTTCTATGGTCTGGTAAAGCAGGACAGGTTGCCCGGTTTTTACAGCGCAGCCGATGTCTGCGTTATTTCATCTTACTATGAAAGCTTCGGGCTGGTAGCCCTTGAATCCCTGGCTTGCGGCACGCCGGTGGTGGCTACCGACGTCGGCGGCTCCAGGAGCGTGATTCGTGAGGGAGAGACGGGCTATGTAGTAGCCGATAATGAGCCTCACCATCTTGCCGAGAAAATAGATTTGCTCCTTTCCAGGCGCAGCCCCGATATTAACTCCGCCCTGGCGATACGGGCATCGGTCAGCAAGTACAGCTGGGATAATATCGCCGAGACGATAGCCAGGGAATTTCAAACGGCGCTGGCTAGCTTTATGGCGCCCGTCCCCCACTAGATTATTCTTACCCGAAATGTTGTATAATACGTGATTATTATTTCAATTCAGGGAGGCGTACAATGTTGCCTGAGCAGGCGTATGCGTTGATTTTTGCCCCGCATCCGGATGATGCCGAGGGGGGCATCGGGGGAACGATGGTGCGCTGGGCCCGGGAAGGCAAGCCCATCGTCCTGGTGATATGCACCAACGGCGATAAGGGCACTAACGACCCCAAGATAAAGCCTGCCGACCTGGTAAAAATCCGTGAAGCGGAGCAGAGGACGGCCGCCGAGTGTATGGGCGTGAGGGAGGTCATTTTCCTGGGCCATCCCGACCAGAGTCTGCAAGATGAGCCAGGATTCCGAAGAGAGCTTGCCCGCTTGATACGGCTGTACCGGCCGGAAGTGGTGGCGACCACCGACCCGGGACGGCGTTATATGACCCACCCCGACCACCGGACGACCGGCCGCGTAGTGCTTGACGCTGTTTCACTCTACTCCCACAATTTGTACGCTTTTCCTGAGCTGTATTTCGAAGAGGGCCTCGAGCTTCACCGGACGAAGGAGATGCTGCTCTGGGGCGCCGACGCGCCGAACTGCTGCTTGGATATTACCGATACGTTCGATGCCAAAATGTCTGCCCTGCATTGCCACATTAGCCAGTTCGGACAGCCATCTCCGGAGAGGTCCAAGCGAATGCGGGAGCGCTACAAACAGCAGGCTGAAAAAGAGGAGTTCGAGCTGGGTGAATCCTTGCACAGGGTGCAGATGATGGGGCCGCCGCCCCCACCCCCGGCCACGCCACCACCCGCCGAGAGATAGCTGTAACGTGTGTCATTTTCGGTATCGCACGGGCAGGGACGCCCCATATCAAGCCTGCCCTGGAAAGGGTGCGCAGTCCAGGTACGGGGCAGGCTCTGTGGCACCACATTAAGAGTAGGTGTTATTTGGTTCTAGGAAGTAAGCCAGACGACGTCGCCGCAGAGATTAGAGCCATGAGGGCGAGAGGAAAAGACAGCGAATTCCTCCCGCTCTTTCTTTAATACCGTAGAATTGCCGTGCCCCGGAAATATCAGAGTGTCATCCGGAAGGACGAAAATCCTTTCGGTCAGTGATTTGAGGAGTTGCTTCAAATCGGCCGGTGTTCTTGTCCGTCCCGGGCCGCCAGCGAAGATGGTATCCCCGGAAAGCAGGTTGCGACCGACCTTAAAGCACAGGCTGCCAGGCGTATGCCCCGGCGTATGCAGCACGTTCAACCGGCATTCTCCGACAGCAAGGGTGTTACCATCCTCGAGCGGTATTTCAGGCGCTACCGGCAGATTTCTTGAGTCCAGGGTGTGGACAGCCAGAGGTACGTTGAGCCGGGAATGCACCTCCGCAAGGGCGCCGGTGTGGTCGGGATGGTTGTGGGTCAGTAAGATAAATTTAGGCTTGGTTCCCTCCAGCCTTTCAAGAAGCATCTCACTTCCGGCCGGAGTGTCTATCAGGACGCTTGTTCCGGTTTTCAGGCAGACAACGATATAGGCATTGGTGCTGTAAGGACCCAGCACCAGCCTCTCGATTCGAAAAGAATTATCCTCGGCTATTATTGTCATTTTAACCTCTTTACGATTATACCACGCTGTCTTAAGCGGGTGTATAATTAGTCTAAATAACTATAGTGAACGGGAAGTTTGAGAGGGCGTCAGCCCTCTCAAACAAAACCACTTCCCCCTCTCCGCAAGCCGAGAGGGGGTCAGGGGGTGAGGTTTGGAATATATCACTTTCCGGACCGCGATGGGCTGGGTGGGCATATTGGCCTCTGAGAAGGGGTTAATGGCGGCCAGCCTTCCGCGCTCTACCGAAAAACAGGCCCGCTTGGAACTGGGCGAAGGTATGGAGCAGGCGGTCTGCTCTCCCCGGCGCTTTGCCGACCTGTCAACACGCTTTAAGGCGTATTTCAGCGGTGAGAGGGTCGAATTTCCCGATGAGATTGACCTATCGGGGGCGACACCCTTTCAAGGTGAGGTCTGGCGGACAGCCCGACTCATTTCTTACGGTGAGATGAGGAGCTATCTCTGGATAGCTGAGCGGATAGGAAAGCCGGGGGCGGCGCGGGCGGTGGGGCAAGCTCTTGGCAAAAATCCTCTTCTTATCATCATCCCATGCCACCGGGTGGTTGCCAGCAATGGGGGGTTGGGTGGCTTCAGCGGCGGACTTCAGGTGAAACGGCGGCTGCTGGAGATGGAGAATGCTGCCGTCATTGCGAGGGCGTAGCCCGAAGCAATCCGTAAGCCCGGGAGCGGATTGCTTCGCTTCGCTCGCAATGACGTTTAGGACAAGCCCTTTTCAAAGGGTGAAGACTGGGTAGCCCTGTAGAGCCTTTTCTTTGCCTCGGAGACGCCCTTCATTTTCAGATTCAGGAAGTCCAGTTCGGATTCTTCAATCAGACCGGCGCCGGCGAAGCTGAAATACTTGTTATCGCCGATGATGACGTGGTCCAGGACCTTGATGCGCATGATACTCGAGGCATAGATAAGGTCGCGGGTCAGGTCTTTATCACTCTGGCTGGGGTCGGGGTTACCGGAGGGGTGGTTGTGGACGAAGATGAGGGAGATGGCGTTGTGCTTGATGGCGCCTTCGATAATCTCTCTGGCTGAGACGGAGCTGCTGTTGACCGTGCCTTCAAAGAGGTCTTCGGTTTCGATAATCTGGTTCTGACTGTTCAGGTAAATGACTTTGAAGACCTCTTTTCTGAGGTCGCGCATCGAGTGGTAGAGATAGTCGAAAATCTCCTGGGCCGACTTGTAGACCGGCCTATCGATGATTTTCTCTTTGAGGAATTCCCGGGCGACTTCCTGGGCCAGCTTGATGCCGAAGGCGCTGTGGGCGCCGATGCCCTCGATTTGCTGCAGCTCTTCCAGGGGGGCTTCCAGGACGCCCCTCAGCGTCTTGAATCTCTTGATGGCTTCCTTTGCCTGGGGCTTGCAGTCGCGGCGGGGGGTGCCCAGGCTCAAAAGCAGTTCGATGATTTCGTAATCGTGGAAGCCCGCCAGTCCCGACTTGAGGAACTTCTCCCGCAGCCTCTTCCTGTGCCCGGCTGACTTGTCCTGTTTATCCCGAGAGGAGTCGAGGGGAGCGTTGCCGAGGGATTCGTTATCAGAAAGCGTCATTGGTTTTTCCTTACTGATGAGAATACTAGCACTATTACGTATTTTCGTGTTGAAATCTCTCTGAATCCTTAATCTTCCACCAACGGAATATTATTGGGTGTCCAGGCAGCAATGTCCCGTTAAATTCGTATCTATTCTCTCCGACTTTCTTTAGCGACATTTGATAGTGTTCAACTGATGAGGGTTCAATTTCCAAGCCTTCAAACGCTTTGACGTTTACTAAAGGTTTCTCGGTGGCATATTTAAGGGTCAATATGTGCTCATCATTCACGCTCTTCGTTTCCACATAAGTACACCATGTATCCAACGTACCTCCTGGTCCTAATCCGATTTTAGATGGCTTTGTATTTAACCAACGTTTCCCTTTTTCACATTCAAACTGGTTTTGTTCTTCGCCTGTATCACTCCGCCATCCGAATTCTACTATTCTAGACGGGTTCCCCTCGTGAAACCCTTCATCAATACTTAAACCTGCATAAACATAAACGGTAGAATTTGTAACATTTTTGAGAGTTCGATTTAGAGTAATACTCATGGTTACAAGATCATCACTTAACGGTTCAATTTCGCATATTTGAACGTGTTTTGTGGCAACTATCTCTTGGCTATAAACCCATTTGAGTTCTGGTCTTAATTCCTCTGGCAACAAGTATCCCATAGAAGCTCGAAAAGCATCCTTGGCTAATTGCTTACTAAGCAGTCTTTCCACGGTCAACCCAAGGAAACTCGCAGTAAAGAAGGCAATACCGAAATCCCTCAATACGGTAAACAATGTGTTTTCTGCGAACACTGGAAGAAGTATAAATGCTAGGCCAACCAAGAGAGTTGTCACTAGAAAAGTGGTCGAGGTCATCCATCGTTCTAAACGGTTTTTCCAATCCATAATTGTTTGACCCCCCTTATCGTCGGAGCCTCTTTTCTCTTTATGTGGAAGGCTTACATTATCAGAGTCTCCACCCCCACACCCTCCTCACCCACCAGCTCCACGAGTTGCCGGTGAAGCTCGGGGCTGTAGCCGGTGGTGGTGAGACGGAGCCTTTCCGGCTTATCACCGTTCTCTACCAGGCTCAGGATAACCTCGTCTTTGCCGGGGAAGCTCTGCAGGACTTCGCCCAGTTTATAGAGGCGGGCGAGGTCGGCGTCCTTATCATCGGTGCGGGTCAGGCTGATGACGAGGCGGTAGATTTGCGCCGGTGGGGGTGGCTCGGGGGTAACGGATTGTTTCATCCCGATTTCATCGGGACTCGCGATGACGCGCTGCCGGGGCGGCGATGATTTCACGGCGGGCGGCATCCCGTCAACCGGGGCGGCTGAAACCGACTCCTCTTTTTTGACAGGAACGGCTTCGGGCCGATAGCGCTCCGCCTTGTCGCAGTTTAGCTGGGCTTTATCATTCCTGACTCTCACTTTGCCCTGGACAATCAGGGTATTGCCCTCTTCCCATAGCTCGCGGGTCGGCTCGTAGACATTCGACCAGGCGACCACCTCAACCTGCCCGCTGATGTCTTCCAGTGTGGCGCTGACGAAGGGTTTGTGCGTTTTGGTGAACGATGGAACGGCCATAGCCACCTCGCCGATAATCGTGATGCTCTGCCCCTCCATCTCCGTTTCAAGCTCTCCGCAGAGAGTGACGGCTGAATTAGCGTTGTTAAGACTGAAGGGCTGCCTGGAGAATGAGATGCCCAGCAACTCTTTTTCCCAGAGCGCCTTTTCCTTATCGGGGATTTCGATATCGGCCATCTCAAGGGCGGGCATAGGCACGGCTGTGCTCTGTCCGAAGAGGTCGAACATAGTGGATTGACCAGTTTCCTTCAGGCGTTGCTCCTTCTGGGCCAGCGAGAGAATACTGGGAACGCTGTTGAGCAGGGTGCCCCGGCTGCCCAGGGAATCAAAGGCGCCCGCCTTTATCAGGCTCTCCAGCACCCGCCTGTTCATATTGCCCAGGTCGCAGCGGCGGCACAAATCTTCTATAGACTTGAACTTGCCGCCCTTGATGCGCTCGGCGATAATCGGCGCCACGGCTCCGTAGCCGACATTCTTGACGGCCGCCAGCCCGAAGCGGATTGCCGAAGTCAGACCTTCATTCCGTTCGATGGAAAAATTTTCCTGGCTGGACTGCACATCGGGCGGGTTCACGGCAATACCCAAGCGCCGGCATTCGGCGACGGCGCTGGCCACTTTCTCCGCCTCGCCGGCGTGGGTAATCAGGAAGGCGGTGACATATTCCGCCGGATAGTTCGCTTTGAGATAGGCGGTTTGGTAGGCGATGAAGGCGTAATTGACGGCATGCGCCTTATTAAAGGCATAGCCGGAGAACGGTTCGATGAGAGCGAAGATTTCTTCAGCAAGCTGGGCCGAAAACCCTTTTTCCTTAGCGCCGTCAAGAAAATGAGTCTTTTCTTTTTTCATAACCTCGGCTATTTTTTTGCCCATCGCCTTGCGCAGGACATCGGCCTGCCCCAGACTGAAGCCGGCAATAGCCCGGGAGATAAAGAGCACCTGCTCCTGATAGACGATAACCCCGTAGGTCGGCTCAAGGATACTCTTCAGGGCAGGATGGGGATACTTGATGGGCACCTCGCCGTGTTTGGCCTTGATAAAAGTGGGGATGTGCTCCATGGGGCCGGGGCGGTAAAGGGCGACCATAGCGGCGATATCCCCGAACACGGTCGGCTTTAGCTCTTTGATATAGCGGCGCATACCGGAACCTTCCAACTGAAAGACGCCTGTCGTCTGCCCTGCTGAGAGTAGCTCGTAGGTCTTTTTGTTATCCATCGGGAGATGATGAAGGTCGATATCGATGTTCTGATTCTGACGAATAAGGTCTCTAGCCCTGCCCAGGATGGTCAGGTTTGCCAGGCCGAGGAAATCCATCTTCAAAAGCCCAATCTGGGCGATGTCCTCCATGCTGAACTGGGTCATTACGATGGCTTCGCCCTCGGTCTGGCTGCCGCCCTTGCTGGCGAGCTGCAGGGGGACGTGCAGGGTGAGAGGCTCTTTCGAGATGACCACTCCGGCGGCGTGAGTGCTGGCGTGACGGGAAATCCCCTCCACATGCTTTGCTGAGTCGATTAGCTTGCGGATGGTGGCATCTTCGAGGTAGATAGTTTTTAGCTCGGCGTTCTCATCCATAGCCCGGTTCAAGGTCATACCCGGCGCAGCCGGCACCAGGCGGGTGACCCTGTCGACATCGCCGTAAGGCATCCCCAGCGCCCGCCCGACATCCCTGAGGGCGGCGCGAGCGCCCAGGGTGCCGAAGGTGATAATCTGGGCGACGTGGTCAGCCCCGTATTTCCGCGTGACGTAGGCTATAACCTCATCACGGCGGTCGTCCTGGATGTCGAGGTCGATATCAGGCATCTCGATGCGTTCCAGGTTCAGGAAACGCTCGGAAACCAGTTCATTTTCAACAGGGTCCATCTCGGTCATACCCAGGCAGTAAAGGACGATGCTGGAAGCGGCGCTGCCCCTGACGTTGAAGAGGATGCCGCTCCGGCCAGTGAAGGAGGTGATATCCCAGACGACCAGGATGTAATTGGCGAACTGGGTCTGCTTGATGACAGCCAGTTCCGAATCGAGACGCTCTCTTATTGCCGGGGTTGGGTTGGGATAATGCTTCGGCAAGCCTTCGTAACAGAGGTCGGCAAGGAATTCATCCGGAGTTTTGCCCTCGGGTATTTCAACCTCGGGCAAATGCAGCCGACCGAACTCAAGCTTGAGGTTGCACATTTCGGCGATGCGCTCCGTGTTTTCCAGCGCTTGAGGAATATCCCCGAAAAGCTCTTCCATCTCCCCGGGGCTTTTCAAATAGAAGAAATCACTGGACATTTTCAGCCGTTTTTCATCGTTAACGGTAGTATTGGTGCCGATGCAGAGGAGCAGGTCGTGATACGGAGCATCCGCCTGATTGATATAGTGGACATCGTTAGTCGCCACCAACGGGATATCAAGCTCGCTGCTTATAGCGATAAGCTGTGGGTTTATCTGGTCTAGTTCGGGTATAGGGTATCTCTGGAGTTCCAGGTAGAAGTCACCGAAGGTGTCTTTATACCAGCGGGCAGCCTGCTTGGCGTCATCGAGGCGTCCCTGCAAAATAAGCTGGGGCACCTCGCCGCCGATGCAGGCGGAGAGGGCAACCAGCCCCTCGCTGTAGCGGGCGAGCAGTTCCTTGTCCACGCGCGGCTTGTAGTAGAAGCCTTCCAGGTGGGCTTTAGTGGTCAGTTGGATGATGTTGCGGTAGCCGGTCTGGTCTTTTGCCAGCAGGACAAGGTGGTAATTTTTTTTGTCGATAGCGTTGCGGCTGGTATGGCCGTTCGGAGAGATATATATCTCACAGCCGATGATGGGCTTGATGCCTGCCTTCCTGGCCTCCTGGTAAAACTGGATGGCGCCGTGCATCACGCCATGGTCGGTGATTGCCAGTGAGTCCATGCCCAGTTCCTTCGCCCGGGCCACAAGCTGGGGAATGCGGCACATACCATCGAGCAAGCTGAATTCGGTATGGGCATGGAGGTGAGTGAACATCGGCCATCCTGTCAAATTTCCATTCCGTGCTTGACACGGAATCCAGAAAAACCCAGCCTCTGCTATTGGCGTTATTCTGGATACCGATTTTCGTCGGTATGGGAAACTATGGTTTGACTAGATTATAGCACAGGGGGGAAGGGTTTGGGTGTATTTTTGAGGACGAAACGCCGTAAATTCGGCCTGCTTTTTGCTGAACGTAGACAGACTCGCCACAGTCTTTAGGTGGTTAGACAGCCAAGTCAAAGGGCAGGTCACTTATGTCTCTGAGCCGCTTGCCCTCTACCATTGACGAGAGAATATCCAGTTGGTCCTGGTTTTTCACTTCCTTGATCGCCTCCGCGAGTTCCGGCAAAGCAAAATGATAAACGCAGTCGATATCACCGGTGCCGAGTGCCAGCGTTGCGATTCGCGTCGGTAACGGTTCGGCGGTAACGGCAACTATATGTGGCAGGTGGCCTTTCCTGTTCCTGATCAAGTTTAGAGCTTCGGTTCGAGCATTTTGTGATCTGTCGCTTCTAATGGTCCATTTGCATGATATACTTGCGTGCAAAATTGGTGGCTGCTTGTCAGTATTATTTTGAAGAAACGGGGTTAACTTGGCGATGGTATCTTTAGGGTCAACGATTACACGTGTGCGGTTTACCTCTCTTCTTGTGACGAGCTTCCTGCCGATAACGATGTCTGGTTTTACGATGTAGTCTCCACCCAAGGCGGAAGACAGCGTTTTGTCCTTTTTGATAACTTGTTCTAGATAACTCAAATGCTCGTATTGACTGAAACCGGATATTGCTGTTTGGGTTGTCGAATAGTACCATTTCCCAGGGCGTAGATGCTGCAGAAGAGTGAAGCTTTTTTCTAAGAACTCACAGGTGACCTTTTCAAAAAGACCGCCTGCCGTTTGCTCGCTGATAACTGTATTGTTCGTAACGTAATTCAATCGCTTTACTATGCCCAACGCTATGTTGACGCTCGACGTATTATTAGAATCGGCGAAATTAGGGTATTCAGTACCCTTCTTGCTGTCTGTTCTCGTTCTTATGATGTCTCGGCAAATCTTGCCATGGTATTCCTGCCGAATTTCTATTAGGCGCATGAGATTCTCCTGAGAATAAAGAATTAGTTTTCAGGCTTGTAACAACCTAAGACAAATTCTTCGTGCATCCTTTGTTGAATTTGCGAACTTAAGTCTGCTTTGTATTCCACGGGCATCATCCGGCGGTCACGGTCTAATTTACGGACACCGACTTTGGGTATATCAAACCCTATTTTTTGGCCTATTTCTTTCAGGCAAGCAGCTGTATCAGAATCGACACCTTTTATCTTGGAGTTTCCCACCACAATGACCGCGGTTTTGCCCGGCTTTAATACTCTGAACATTTCTATTAGCACCTCGGTCATTTCCGAATAGTACCGGCGAAGTGAACGGCCCTTGTTTACATCTTCACCCATTACTTTTTGCACAACGCTTTCTGAGTAATCCGGTAGTTCTAATAGTGTGGTGCTGTTTGTTGCATCGCTGCCAATGTACCGCTGCCTTTTTTGGCTCAGGTCGTCTATATTGTACCCTAACCAAACCAGAGAAAATTTGTGCGCTCTCATATAGTCAATTGCGTTGCTTGGATAAGGAGGGGAAGTTACAATCAAGTCAACCGATTCATTGTCCAAAGGGAGGCTTTTCGCGTTACCGAGTTCGATTTTTGGAGCTAATGAGCCGAGCACTCTCTTCGGAGCGCTTTCCAGGTTCTGGCGGAACTTCTTTTTGAATTCCCAAAACGCTGAACGAACGTATTTAATAGAATGTTCATTGAGCTTTGGTGTAGCATTATAGACTGGTGAATCATCTTCTTTGACGCGGTCGGCTCTGTGAAATATTAGCTTGGCTCGATGTGGCCGCGTGTGGGCCAAATCCAAAGCTAAAGATACCCCTCCTGATTTTGTGATTATTATTCCAGAGAGAGTCAGGTCAAAGAAATCGCGCAAGGTGTCCTTTTCGATTGTTTTGATCTCATTGACTAAACTCATTATTTCAAGTTGAGTGTCGTATTCAAACCAATAATCAACAAATTCTTTAGTCTTTAGATTCCAACGCGTTCTTAGTTCGTTATCAAGTTCTTCGCGTTTGGTTTCGACATTTAGCATAGCGTTACGCAATAACAATTGGCCTATGCTCAATGCTTCATCCACATCAATTGGGGTCACTTTGACCGTGGCGATCTTCAGGGCCAAGGGGTCAATATCGAAGCCGATGCCAAATCTTCCATTCAAATAAGCTTCAACAATTGTAGTACCTGAGCCGACCATTGGGTCGAGAACCACATCGCCTGGATTGGTAAGTTCAGTAATAAACTTCGCAGGCAGTTGTGGGGGGAACTTTGCTGCGAAGGCATGGAAATTATGAGATGCATAATTAGTATTTTGGCCGTGGAAATCAAGGTCTCCCGAGAGGAGACTTTTAAGTATATGATAATAGGAAGGATTTCTATTTATGCTTACCATTCTTCTCGAATAGAATTCATCCCCTTGGAGTTTGCCTAGATTATAGCACAGGGGAAGAGGGTTGGGGTATAAGAAATTGGAGAGTGTTAACAACAACCTCTCGCCATTCCGTTCCCGTATCCAGTACGGGAAAGGGCTTGACGCGCCCCGATTACATCGGGGTGGACGCGACTCCGTATCAGGTACGGGGCAGGCTTTCCGTCGGTATGGCGTAACGTCGCCAAACATTTTCACTTATGATGGATTACTCAACTTGTCCGGCTTGCCCGCGCCAGTCGCTCGTCGAATGTCGCCAGAGTTAAGCCAAGCCTGCGCGCTAGATAGAGGTAACAGGCATCGTAAGCAGTAAGATTGGTATCCAGAGCCAGTCGCAGCACTGCAGGATGCTCCACCTCACTCCAGTGGATTGGAATCGCTAACGCCAATTCGAGCCCATCAGCGAGCGCCTTTGTCTTTTCCGGGTAGGCGACCGACTTCCTTCTGGCGATACTGGTCAGTTCGTAGGCCAAAAGAAGGGGGGCATGTAGCTCGGAATCCTTGAGTATTGCCAGAGCCTCAGCAGCCCTTGGCTCTCTGAAACACCAGGCAGCAATGACAGAGGCATCCACCACTTTAGCGGGCATCCCGTAGTTCCCTCAACCAGGACGTAGATTCATCCCCGGTCCCAAAACCGAGCGCCTTCAACCGCAGTTCTGCCTCATCCACTGAGAATCCGGACGGGCTTGTCGCCTCTTCGAGAATCGCCATTATTTCGCCTTGCAGAGAGCGGTGATGATGCTTCGCCCTTTTGCGAAGCTTCTCCATAATCTCATCGGGAACATTCTTTACCGATACATTGATTGGCATTAAAATACCTCCTTAATGAATCCTATTCAGAGCTATTATAGCTCTATTCTGGGTCTAGGTCAAAATGAATCGGTTTGTTTCAAGATATCTTCTCATACATTTACATTGTGATATAATAATCAGTTGTGAGTGCGAAGAAACGGGTAATGGTCGTCGATGATGAGCCGGGCATACTTCGTTTTGTGAGAACTATCCTCGACCTGGCCGGCTATGACGTTATCACAACCACGAGCGGAGAAGAGTCATTGCAGCTGGCCCAAAGCCAGCCGGTAGATATCATCATTCTAGATATCTTGATGCAGCCCTTGAGCGGTTTCGATGTGCTGGAAAAGCTGCGGACGTTTTCAAAAGTGCCTGTCATCGTGTTTACTGCCCAGAGAGAGATAGCCGAGGCAGCTTTGAAAGAGGGCGCTGACGGCTATATCGAGAAGCCCTTCAGGCCGGAGCAACTGACCAGGAAAATCCAGGACGTTCTCGATAAACAGGCCGCTACAGGCACAACCTGATACCCTGCGCTTTGACCTTCTATCAAGGACGTGAAACACTCAGCACGATTTTTGCCAGCTTCGATTCAATCTTTCTTCATGGGTATCAGAGCACACTGAACAACGAGGTAATATCCTCAAAACTAGTATTATTCCAATTTGCAATCAAGATGGCATACATAATCTGGGATATGCACAGGCGAGGACGCCTGTGCTACCAGTTTACTTGCCATCCTGAAAGCTAAAGCGAATAAATAGGTATGGTTACGTATTCTCTTTCCTTTTTGTATGTATGAAATAATGATAAGGAATTTGTTTAGGGAAAAGGAGGAAAAACCAGACAATGTGGCACAAAGCAAGGGAGACATTATTCCCGGGTGCTATTTTCATTGTCCTGGTACTGCTACTGACCGTATTTGTCATTCGTTCTAACGGCTTATTCCAGAGCCACTACGAGGGGACGATGTTCCTGACTGACGAGCCGGGTAACTGGTTCAAAAGTGACGTCACGGGGACACCCGTAGTGATTGTGAATGTTGATGACAGGGTACAGTTCGACAGAAACACGCAGAGCGGTACCAGGCACACCGTAACCCTCTTGATTAAGCCGACCGGCTCCAATCTTGAGGTCGACCAGGACCAGGCTGGTAACGGTAAAGTAGAGGCCAGCTTCGATGTTCCGGGGGTATTCCTGTTTGTCTGTAAGGTCCATCCTTATATGACGGGCGTTGTTGCCGTCAGGGATGCCCGGGGCAACATCCCGGATGTCACCGCCCAGGAACTGCCCTTCATCGGGCACCTCGGACTGAACTCCCTACCTGCTGTGACCGTGCTTGATGTTCTCACCACCATTGCCTCCGATGAAGCTACCAAGACGGCCAAGTGGGATATCATCGGAGCGGGCAATCAGACCTTACCGGCAGTCTCGGGCGTGGGCGAAGTCTGGCTCGACACGCAGTTCGAGCGCGTTCCCGGTCAGGTTGATGGTGCAGGTTTCGCCAAACCGGGCACGATTACCATTGTCGATGCCGGGAAGTTTACCGTTGAAAGGGAAATCAATGGCCTTGCCGTCGAACCCGGGGATTGGAACAACCCGCACAATATGTGGACCAACACCAACCTCAGCGTGGTCTACAACACCAACTGGTTCGGCCAGACCATCAATAAAATCGACCGCGCCAGCGGCGATATCCTCGATACGGTTGTCACCGGGGAGGCGCCAACTCATCTCGCCACCATTCCTGATGAAGACTCGGACCAGTTCGGCATACTCACCAACCCGCTCAGCGCGGATAACGATATTGTCAAGGTAAGCAACCAGGGCGACCTTAAAGTGGTCGACCATTTCCCGACTGGCGTTGGACGCAACCATCCTCACGGCCACTGGATAACGGCTGACGGAACGAAAATAGTCGTTCCCAACGTTTTCAAGGGACTGGGCGTGACCGGCTCCATATCCATCCTGGACGCTGACAATGGAGATATACTACGGGAGATTTCCCATCAGCCCGCAGGCCTTGAATCGGCTCTGCTGATGCCTATTGCGGCCGGCATCCGGGGCAACAACAAAGCCTACGTTTCTAATGCCGCCAGCGGAGAGGTCAGCGTAATCGATTTGAACACGACGCAAATTATCAAGAATATCCCGGTCACTATTAAGCCGAACGGGCAGGTGGGAGGCACTATCTTCGATACTTTACAGGTGCCTATCCAGCCGCCGGTGAGTCCGGATGGCAGATTTGTCGGCGTCGCCGTGCTTTCACTGACCACAGTCGGGCGCCCTCCGACCGGCTCGCCAGACCATGTCGCTATCATCGATACGACCACTGATACCGTGGTTAAGTTCCTTGACACAGTCGCCACCCCGAACAAAGGCGCCGGCACGCATGGCGCCAACTGGGGGGCGAAGCTTGGCGGAGGTTATTACCTCCATGTGGCCAATCAGTTCGCCAATTTCCTGACCGTCATCGACCCCGACCCCAATGGCGATGGCAGCGCTACGGATGCGGCCGTGGTGGGCAGAATCCTGCTGGCTAACGGCAACACCGGAGCCGGCGTGACGGATGGGGTTGGCGGGCAGGGCATCAAGCCGATACCCAATATGTACGACGGCTGGATTCAGGATACTGTTGCCCTTTCAGGGACCGGGCAGCTTTCTGCCGAAGTGGAGGGGTGGATTGATGCTCTGACTGCGGCGCAGAAGAATCCCACGCCGTCTCCCTAATCGGGCAAATTCACGCTAAAAGGGGGCTGGCGTTCGGCAAGCGCCAGCCCCCTTTTTTTGTTAGTTCAGACTTAAATTAAGCAAAGGTGAAAATCCGTGTCCTACTGTCCCCCCCTTATCCGTAAGTATTCGCCAGGAAAAAATACGTAAGGCTACGTATTTCCATTTCTCAGAAAAGCCAATATGCTGGAATTAATATGTTAACCTGAGGAGGAAATATCATGAAGTTCAAACGTTCGATTATGGCGATGACCGTTCTGCTGTTATCGCTGACGATGCTGATTCCCGCATGCACCGCCCAGCCTACCCAGGCTCCGGCAGGAGGGGGAAATCCGGGCACGCTCGAGTATCTGGGCTGGTCTCATTTCCGTCTTACATCCGGTAATGGCAAGGTAATCCTGATTAACCCGTTCATCAACGGGAACCCTGACTCGATAGTGAAGCTCGAGGACATCACCAAGGCGGATATTATTCTGGTCACCAACGGGCACGGGGACGAAGGCTCTAATGATGCCGTACCCCTGGCGCAGAAAACCGGCGCCAAGCTAATCGGCGGTGGCTTTGAGCTTGGCTCATGGTTCATTGCGAAAGGCGTGCCCGCCGCCCAGGTGATACGGACTAATCCCGGTGGAATACAACGGTTCGATGGTGTCACAGTGAGAATCGTCAATTCCGTCCATGGCTCAGGGCTGACCCCCGCCGGCAATATTAGTTACGGTGGTCCGGCGGCGGGGTTCATCATTACCCTGGAGGATGGTTACACGGTCTATTTCGCTGGCAGCACCGCTGCTACTATGGACATGCAGCTCTGGGGCTCGGCGTTCAAGCCGGACCTGGCGATTCTACCGCTCAACAATGACCGCGACCCGGTAGATGTCGCCCAGATGGTCAGGCTGCTCCGCATTGATAATCCAAACCTCAAGAAGATAATCCCGCACCACAATCGCGTCCAGCCGCCAGCCGGCGCGACCACCATCGACCAGATGGAGCAAGCAATCAACGATATGGTCGGTAAGGGCACGGTAACGGTTCTGCGCATCGAAAGAGGCAAGCCGATGCAGCTAACGAAATAGCCTGGCGGTGTCTACGGAGGTAATCATGGCGTCAGCCGGGCGTGCTCGGATGCTCTCCGCTATCGGTTTGTGTGTGAGCTTCGCAGCGCTCATCGTTGCCTGTGGTAACAGGGCGGCCGCCCCGCCGTCAGTCTCCGCCCCGACCGAAGGCGCGGCCCCATCAGTAGCCCAATCTCCGGTCGCGAATGGGAAAAACCTCTTCGAGAGCCACTGCGCTGTCTGCCATGGGCAGCTTGGGGAGGGGGGCAAAGCGCCCGATGGGAGCATCGCAACACCACTCTCCGCCCACCTGCGCGCCCATGCCGGTCTGGAGGGTGAGGACGAACACGTTATCAGCGCGGTTCTGGACGGCATTCATCATGAAGAAGACGGCAGCACCCGGGTGCTGGGTGACGCCATGCCTCGCTTCAGAGGCAAGCTGTCTGAGTCCGAGGTGACGGATATTATCTCTTATATGCAGACGCTGCCATAGTCCATTCTGCTAACAACTGTAATCATGCTTCGCCCACGATATTTATCGGGGCGAAGCATGATTCATTACCTCATACTTTCCCCTATCCAGAACTCAGCTAAAGCCTTAGCCAAATATAGTATATTACTCTATTGCTTTTTATTCTTTCGTATATTACACTTTACCTGCTAATATTAGGCACAGGCTGAAAACGGTAGGCAATGAGGCTAGTTTGCCGAGGATGAGTGGTGGGAACTTCTCTTGTTCACCTGTGACTCGGACACTTTCTTTGCTCCTCCCATAAACCCGTCTGTGAATAACTTGGCTTTGTGGAGCCAGTTGAGATAGAGAATACTCTCAAGAAAGAATCGAGAGAGTCAGGGTGAGAAAATAAAGGAGGCAAAAGAAATGCGAAGGGAAGTCCTATGGCTGTTGGTGAGCGGCTTGATGGCATTATCTCTAGTGTTGCCTGCCTGTGCACCTGCAGCCCCGCCTACTCCGACTGCTCCGGTCGCACCACCCACTCCGGCCGCTCCGACCGCTCCGGCAGCGCCGACTACCCCGACAACGGAAAAGCCTCAGCAAGAAGCGGTGAAACCGGCCGCTGAAGCGCCTAAGTATGGTGGCACGATTAACCTCGTGACAAACACCGATGTGCAGTATATCGACACTATTTTTCATACTGTGGCGAGTATCATCATAAGCCCGGTGAATGAGGAATTGTGGGGCGGCGATTGGACGCAGGGACCTGCCGGCGGCTCCGGTACCAACAAGACAGACTGGGCGGGTAACTATAACCTCTGGCATCTCAATACCGGCGTTATGGCTGAGAGCAGTACCTGGACGGTGGACGAGGCAAAGAACCAGGGAATCATCGTCTACAAAATCCGCCCGGGAATTCACTACGCTCTCGACCCGAAGAGCGAAGCCAGCCGCCTGGTTAACGGGCGGGAATTCACTCCCGAGGACGTCATCTTCCACATAAAGCGGGTGCTTACGGACCCGAGGGCTTATATCGGCAGGTCTAATCCCGAACTAAAAACAGCCGAAATAACCAAGAGCGCCCCGTGGGAGGTCACCGTCAAGGTACCGCTGGATGCCCTGATAACAGCCATAGACCGCTTCGGGGATTCAATGCAATTCGTGCCGCCGGAAGTAGTCAATAAATACGGCGGCCAGGAGAACTGGCGGAACGTCGTCGGCACCGGCCCCTTTATCCTCAGCGAATACGTCGGGGGAAGTACCGTAGTCCTGAACAAAAACCCCAATTACTGGCAGAAGGACCCGATAGGTCCGGGCAAGGGGAACCAGTTGCCCTACCTGGATACTATCCGGTATCTTATCGTTCCTGACGCCTCTACCCGCCAAGCAGCCCTGCGAACGGGCAAAATCGACCAGATTACCGGTATTGACTGGGAAGATGCCGTCCAGATAAAGAAGCTGGCGCCAGCCCTGAAGGAAATAACCGGGCCCGGCGGTGGTATGCTCAGCCTGGCTATGAGGACAGATACCGTGCCTCTTGCCGATATCCGGGTGCGCCGGGCGATGTTAATGGCAACCGATTTTGAGACGATACACAAGAGCATCGCCGAAGGCAAGGGCAAAAGGCTAACCCGCCCCTCCAGCTACGAACAAGGGTATGAAGACCTCTACATTGACATTGATGCCCCGGACATGCCTGAATCCGCCAGAGAGAATTTCACCTATAACCCGGAAAAGGCAAAACAGCTACTAAAAGAAGCTGGCTATCCCAACGGCTTCAAGACCACGGTTCTGGCCACCTCAGCGCAGGTCGATGACCTCTCGATATATAAGTCTATGTGGGCTAAGGTCGGCATCGACTTGACGATTGACGTTAAGGATACAGGCATTTACAATTCTCTCGTCAATAGCAGGCAACACCCGGCGCTGCTCGCGGTGAGCGGCAATCCTAACGGGGTATTTCACACCCAGCCATCTTTCACCGGGACCTCTTCTACCAACCGGGTTATAGTCGACGACCCCTTTATCAACGAGAAGATGGCTGAGGTCAGGCGAGTCGCTGTTACTGTGGGACTGGCTGAAGCCATTAAGATGACGAGAGAAGTGACCAAGCGTGAGCTTGAGCTAGCCCTGGAGATACCGGGGCCCGGTGGTCTGTCCAGCCGTTTCTGGTGGCCCTGGCTCAAGAACTACGGTGGAGAAACCAGCGTCGGCTACTTCAATGGCTACTGGCAGAAATGGGTCTGGATTGACCAGGACCTGAAGAAGTCGATGGGGTACTAGACAAGAAGAGCAACCTTTACTGACACAGAGAGACAAGGGAGGAGAAAGATGAGCAAGAGAATTCTGTGGCTCGTAGTGAGCGGACTAATGGCGCTATCCCTGGTGATGGCAGCCTGCGCACCGGCAGCCCCTATCACCCCTACCACTCCGACAACCCCGACTACCCCGGCCGCTCCGACCGCTCCTGCGGCGCCCACCACCCCGACAACGGAGAAGCCTCAGCAGGAGGCTGTTAAGCCATCCGGCGAAGTGCCCCAATATGGCGGCACGCTGAATGTCGGCCGGAGTGGGGACCTGACTTCTTTTGACCCCACGGCGAATACCGGACAGACCGCCGGGGGTGAGCATCACGACCTGGTTTATGACCCGCTCTGGCACGGCGACTGGGCGCGGGGAGTGGCCGGCGGCTACGGCACCAATGAAATTCAGTATACTGAGAATACTGACTTCTGGGAGTTGAAGGCGGGGATGGTCGCTGAAAGCACGAAGTGGACGGTCGATTCTGGTAAAAAAGAGGGCACGATTGTGTACCAGATTCGCCAGGGGATACACTGGGCGCTTAACCCGAAGAGCGAAGCCAGCCGCCTGGTCGGCGGACGGGAGCTCACCACTGACGACGTTGTCGCCCACCTGAAGCGAATGGTGACAGACCCTAACGATTCTTATGTTTTCAGGGCACAGCCCGAGATAAGAGTAGCTCAGATAGACAAGACCGGTCCCTGGGAGGTTACCGTCAAGCTCCCGGTTGATGCCCTGGCAACCGCCATAACGCGCTTCGGTCAGGGGAAAATCGCCCCACCGGAGGTGATAAAGAAATACGGTAACCAGCGAGACTGGAGGGTATCCGCCGGCAGCGGGCCATTCATGCTTACCGATTACGTTGCGGGCAGTCAGATAATTTATACCAAGAACCCCAATTACTGGATGACGGACCCCGTTGGGCCGGGCAAGGGCAACCAACTGCCTTATCTTGATTCCGTCAGGTCTCTCATCATACCCGACGCTTCCACTCGGCAGGCCGCGTTCCGGACGGGAAAGATCGACATTATAGACCTTGGCTTCGAAGACGCTGGCAGGATGCGCCAGCAGGTGCCTGCGCTCAAAGAGGTAGCGGCTGGGGCGTCGTCGGCCCCGTCTACTCCTATCCGAATAGATAAAGCGCCTTTTACCGATGTCCGGGTGCGGCGGGCGATGTTTATGGCTATCGATTTCAATGCGATACTGAAGAATTTATACCCCGGTAAAGGGCAGCAAATCATAACCTGGCCATACGAATATAACCCGGCATACGCCGACCTCTATCTCGGCCTCGATGACCCGGAGATGCCGGCATCCGTCAAGGAGCTTTATACCTATAACCCTGACAAAGCAAAGCAGCTCCTGAAAGAGGCTGGCTATCCTAATGGCTTCAAAACTTCAGTGCTCATCACCTCCACCGACGCCGACTATTACTCGATACTAAAGGACATGTGGGCAAAAGTGGGCATCGAGCTGGCGCTCGATGTCAAAGAGAGCGGCACCAGGTCTAACATGGTCCTGAACAGACAGCAGGAAGCAATGACAACCGGCACCCGCAATCCTATCGCCATCTGGTATGCGGCGACACATTTTTCGGATGCCGCCATGCAGAACGCCTCTCAGGTTAACGACCCCTACATTAACGAGACAATCGCTAAGATTCGACTGACTCTCCTCACCGAAGGCACAAAGCCAGCGATGCTGATGTGGAAGGAGATGACGAAGTATGTCCTCGACCAGGCATATCACATCCCGGGCGTCAGGTCTTCAGCGACGCGCTTCTGGTGGCCCTGGCTAATAAACTATTCTGGCGAAACAGACATGGGCTATTACGTCTGGAACGCCCCAAAATTTCTCTGGATAGACCAGGAGCTGAAGAAACAGATGGGTTATTAACTTGCAGATAGGTGGCTGGGGGGTGTAAATTAATAACTAAAATGAATTCAGGGAGAGGGAATATGGCAGCAAACAGCAAGGTATACAAATGTCTCAATCCTGTCGGCAACCAGGAGCCGGTCGACCAGTTTTCGTTGGCGCCCAGGGTAAATGACCTGAACGGCAAGACTATTCATCTGAGTATCTGCGGTGAAGCGGATATCTGGGTACCCCTGGAGAAGCGGTTAAAGACCGATTTTCCGGAAGTCAACTGGACGATGAAGAAAACATATGGTATTAATCCCGTCAAGTTATCAGAAGAAGAGAGGAAAACCACAGACGCAGTGATACTGGGAGTCTGCTGGTGACACGGGGCAGTAAACAGGCAGTTGCCTTACTTAGCCGACCTTGAGAAATCAGGCATTCCGACTGTGCTTCTTCACTACCACGAACAGACTGAAAAGCTCAATAATGATTTGAAGTTATATGGGATTCCTCATCTTCGAATGGTAGAGGCCGACCGTAAGTCTCCTGGCGGGGTAGAGGAGGCCAATATAGTTATGCAACCCTTGCTCGATGGCCTTACCAAGCCTTTGACCGCTAAAGAAAAGGAGGGCGGCCACTGGGCGATTGAAGAACCCAGGGTACTCTTCGAGGGCACCCTCGAAGAAGCCGAGGAATTCTATAATCAGACTGAAAACATCCCCTTTTGTCTTAATACTCCCTTTGCCAAGTACACCGATGGTTTGCCGGTTGTTATTCCCACCGAAGAAAGGGTGGCGGCGATGCTTAAGGGCACCAGCCACAAATCGGACGAACTGATAACTATCCAGCGCGACATCACAGTGGGGATGGACCAGACGACTTTCAAACGTAGAAAAGGTGACCCGGTACAATTCCTGCCGATGTTCCGGACAGCTACGGTGGAACAGGTGGCGGTTAATGCGGTGATGGCAGGCTGCAAGCCCGAGCAGTTCCCTATAGCATTGGCTATTGCCGAATCAGGCGGCGGATGTGGGGATGGACGCGGCGGCGGGGGTGCCTTCCTTGTCAGTGGCCCCATCTACAAAGAGATAGGGATGAACGTTACCAACAACATATTTGGCATCGGGAATCCAGCCAACAAAGCCCTCGGCCGTCTCGGCAGTTTGCTCTGGCGCAACCTGGGCGGCTACAAGGAATCTGTCACCACCATAACGACTATCGGCAGCCCTGTCATAAATGGCGGCTTTATCCTGGCTGAGTATACGGAGGGACTGCCGCCGGGCTGGAAAGGCTTAAATGAAGAGCTTGGCTTCAAGAAGGACGAGAGCGTCATAATGTCTATCAGGCCGGGTGCTTGGGGGCTTGGCCAGGAGCATATGCCGGGTGTTTACCGCTCACTGCAGAGAACCGGTCATGGCGCTATAGCCAGGTATCTGGGTGTTAAAGGCATCGTCGGACCACATAACTATCTGGAATTTCTCACCAAGGGGATTTGGGCTTGCAAGGAGGGCGGATTTACTATAGCCATGCCTCCCCAGATAGCCCAGGACATGTATGACTACGGCTTTAAGACTAAACAATCCATTTACGAGTGGTTTTGGAAGAGGAGCTTCGAGCCGGTCAAAGAGTACCGCATGCGCGGCCGGCCTGATGAACATACCAATGGCTGGATGGCGATAGAAAAAACGTCAGGCAAACACTGGAAGGAATTGTCTGATGATTACATGGTGCCGGCCGGAGGGGATGATCCGTTCGGTAGCTATAACGTAATCGTCTTCAACATGGAGGAAACACAGACTGCACGCTTCGGTGGCGGACACGGCGAAGCATATAGTATCGATGCCTGGAGATAAAGCCTGTCTACCTCGTTTTTTCTGTAGAGACACTAATGCAGGAAGCGGCTACCGGAGGCACCAAAACCTCCGGTAGCCAGTTTTCTAGTGGCGAAATACACTTCTAGAGAGGGGCCAAAGCATGGCAGAACAATCAGAAAGTATGCTCAGTGGATACCGGGTCTTAGACTTGACCGATGAGAAGGGATTACTCTGTGGCAAGATACTGGGCGACCTTGGCGCTGATGTCATCAAGGTAGAGCGGCCCGAGGGCGATGCAGCCCGGCACATCGGTCCCTTCTATCACAACGAACCTCACCCCGAAAGGAGCCTCTTCTGGTTCGCTATGAACACCAGCAAGAGGGGAATCACCCTTAATATCGAGACTATCGACGGTCGTGAAATTTTCAAGAAGCTGGTCAAGAAGGCCGACTTCGTTATCGAGTCTTTCGCGCCGGGTTACCTGAACAAACTTGGCCTGGGATACAAAGCTTTGGAAAAAATTAATCCTGCCGTCATCATGGTTTCTATCACCCCTTACGGACCGACGGGTCCTTATAAAGACTGGAAAACATCCGACATCGTTGCCTGGGCGATGGGCGGTGAAATGAATCTGGTGGGAGATGCCGACCGTCCGCCCATCAGGATGAGCGGACATTCCCAGGTATTCCTTCAGTCCGGGTCGGATGGCGCTATGGGTGCGCTAGCAGCTCTCTGGGGTCGGTGGAGTACCGGACAAGGGCAACAGGTGGATGTCTCCGTACTTGATTCAGCGGCTTACTCCTCCATCTACTATAATCCGGGGCCCTGGGCGAGGAGGGGGGGTGCGGGTCTTTTTATGAAGCGGGGAGTGGCGCGACAGGGCGGTCACCGCACGACAAATATATACCGATGCAAGGATGGCTGGGTCTGCTATTCTCACGGCGGCAGCAACCGTCTTTCCCCCAGCCTGCCGCTTATCAAGTGGATGGAAGCCGAAGGGTTCACCAACGATTTCCTGAAAAACTTCGATTGGGACCGGCCTGATTTTGCTACGATGCCACAGGAAGAGATGGACCAGGTAGAAGAGCCGACCAGCCGATTTTTCATGTCTAAGACCAAAGCCGAGCTTCTGGAGGGGTGCGTTAAATACCAGATAATGATGTATCCCTGTGCCACTGCGGCCGATATGCTGGAAAATCCCCAACTGGCCGCCAGAGGCTTCTGGGTCAGGCTGGAGCACCCTGAGCTACACGATACCATTACCTATGCGGGCGCTTTCGGCAGCTTTTCAGAAGCTCCTATCCGCATTACCCGCCGGGCGCCGCTCATCGGCGAGCACAATGAAGAGATTTATGGGGACGAGTTGGGCATCTCAAAGGAGAAGCTCCTCACATTGAAGCAAGCCGGGGTTATTTAATCCCATTTGAAAGGATGGTTTGATTAAAATGCGAGTTGTCATGCTGGAGGGAGCGTAGCGACCGAAGCATCTCAGGGAAGGGCGGGGGCTATATCCTCCCCACCCTGAGATTCTTCGTCCCGATAAATCGGGACTCCAGAATGACACGACTGAGTGAAGAGAGGATAAACAGATGGCGAAAAAACTGTTCGAAGGCATCAGAGTTGTCGATTTCACCCTTTACCTAACCGGTCCGCTGACAACGCAGGCTTTGTCTAATTGCGGGGCTGAAGTGATTAAAATAGATACCAGGAGCCAGATGACGGGGGGCGGCGCCGGGGGGCAGCCGATGCAGACTAACAAGCTCAGCGCCACCCTTAATTTTGCTTCCCCGAGGGGACTGGAACTGGCCCGGCGGTTAATCGCTACGGCCGATATCGTCGTGGAGAACTTTGCCGGGGGGTCGCTGAAGCGAAGGGGACTAGGCTATGACGATATTAAGACATTCAAACCCGATATTATCTATCTCAGCACCTGTATGCAGGGACAGACCGGCCCGTATTCCAGTCACGCCGCCTCCGGACATAAACTGACCGCTTTGACTGGCTTCGACTATATCAGCGGCTGGCCCGACCGGCCGCCGAGTTATATGGCAGCTTACACCGACATTATAGCTCCCCGCTACAATATTATCGCGCTGCTGGCGGCCCTCGAATACCGACGCCGGACGGGCAAGGGACAATTCCTGGATATGTCCCAGTATGAAGGCGGCATTCAGTTTATGGCTCCCGCCATCCTCGATTATTCGGTGAATAAGCAGATTACCGAACGGGCGGGAAACAAGTAT
Source organism: Chloroflexota bacterium (assembly GCA_016190895.1). Classification (GTDB taxonomy): domain Bacteria; phylum Chloroflexota; class Dehalococcoidia; order Dehalococcoidales; family UBA2162; genus JACPPR01. Next base: position 59,864 of record JACPPR010000096.1, read on the forward strand.
CCCTATGCTGCTCCCCATAATGCCTATCGCTGCACCGGTGAAGAGATGTGGTGCGCCATCGCCGTCTTCACTGACAAAGAGTGGCTTAGCTTCTGCAAAGTGATTGGCAAGCCAGCCCTGGCCAAAGACTCCCGGTTCACCACTTTACTGGCCAGGAAAGAGAATGAAGAGGAGCTTGACCGGCTGGTCAACGAGTGGACAAGCAGCCGCTCGGCGGAAGACGTGATGAACCAGATGCAGGCCGCCGGAGTGCCGGCCGGGATGGTGGAAAACGGTGACGACCATATCGAGAGAAACCATCAGTTGAAGCATCGCCACTTCCTCTGGGAGTTGGACCATCCGGGTGGGCCGTTCTTTTCCCCGGCCGGAGTCCATTTCCAGCTATCCAAGACTCCCTACGAACTGCAGCGCTCCCCGATATTTGGCGAACATAACAACTATGTTTACAAGGACATCCTCGGTCTCTCGGATGAGGATATAGCTCAGTTGACACAGGATGGCGTCATCGGCTAAATCACGTATCCGCCAAGAAGGAGGGAGAAGGACGATGGTCAGGAACAGAATGGACATCGCAGCAGCAAGGCTGCCTGAGAATTGGGCGCAGATGACTCCGGCACAGAAACGCCAGTACAAGCTTGATGGCTATCTCAGCACCGAAGGGAAAAACTTCGTCAGTCCCGAAGCGGAAAAAGCCTATAAGCTGAGAGCCAAGCGGATGGTGGATGTCCTCAATATCGAAGAGCCGGATACGGTGCCGGTCAACCTGCCGGTGGGCAATCTCCCCCTGACCATGGCCGGGCTTAAACCCTACGCCAGTTTTTATGAGTATGAAAAAGTGGCTGAAGCCTATATGAAATTCAACGAAAAATATGAAGAGGAGCTGGAGTATTTTGCCGCTCCCGCCTTCACTTCTGGCCGGATTATGGAGCTCCTGGACTACAAACTCTATTCCTGGCCCGGATACGGGCTGCCTGAGGATGCCAGCGGCCACCAGTACATCGAGGGCGAATATATGATGGCTGACGAGTATGATGCCCTGATTCATGACCCCACAGATTTCTGGCTGAGGACCTACCTGCCCCGTGTCTTCGGCACGTTTGAAGCTTTTAGGATGTTCCAGCCGTTCACCATTATCACGGAGATTGTCCATTTCGGGCAGTTAGCGCCGCTCGGCACACCGGCGGGGCAGGGTATGCTGAAAAGGCTACTGGAGGTCGGCGAAGAATTCCAGACAAACGCCCAGATGACTGCCAAATACGCCGGCATGGGCGTCAGCCACGGCTTCCCGGTCATGGGCAGCATTTTTTGTAAGGCTCCTTTCGATACTCTCGGTGATACTCTCAGAGGCACGAAGGGTATCATCAAAGATATGTTCACTCAGCCGGATAAGGTTCTGAAAGCGCTGGATGTGATAGCCGATATCACCATCGATGCTACGCTCAGGTCCCCGGCTTTCCCCAGGGCAGTGATGGCCGGTTATCCCCTTCATAAAGGCGCTGACGGCTGGATGTCGCAGAAACAGTTCGATACCTTCTACTGGCCGCCTATGAAGAAGGTGATGGATGCCCTCATTAAGGAGGGACTTATTCAGCGTCTCTTTGCCGAGGGCGGCTACAGTACCCGCCTCGAAGCCGTCAAGGGCTTCCCCAAAGGGACGGTGACCTGGCATTTCGACCAGACGGATATGGCTAAAGCCAAGAAGGTTCTCGGCAAACAATGCTGCATCCAGGGCAATGTGCCCTCGGCGCTGGTCATTACCGGCACGCCGAAAGAGGTCAAGGAATACTGCCGTAAACTGATAGAAGTCTGCGGCCAAGGCGGCGGCTTCCTTCTCTGCGCCGGCGCCGTGGCCAGCAACGCCAAGCTGGATAACCTGAGGGCAATGCTAGAAGCCGTCAAAGAGTACGGGGTGTATAAGAAGGGGTAACACTCGATAAACTCAACGAGCTCGATAGATTCAAGGATGAGTTTCTCATTCTCGCCGATGGCCATATAGTTCGATAAATGCACACATTGGTGGTACTATTAATAGTATCGTAGGAGGTATCACCAATGGCGAAAACACCAAAAATCATACCAGTATCGGACCTTAGACAGAAAACCAGCGATGTTCTCAAAGAAATATCGTCCGGGGAGCCAGTTTTTATCACCCAGCGCGGACGGGCAGCCGCTGTTATAGTCAGCATGAAAGCGTATGAACGCTCGCAGCATGAGCTGGATGTTTTGCGCTTGTTGGCTCAAGGCGAAAAGGAGATTGAAGCCGGTTCGGGCTATGAACTTGACGATGTACTCAAAGAAGCCGACCGCTTTCTGGAGTCCGCCGGGTCTTGAGTATTCTTTTTACCCCTACGGCTCGTCGCCAGTTCTTTGAAGCACTTGCCTATATCTATCACGATAGTCCTTCCGCCGCCATCAATTTCCGAGAGAGGATTGAAAAAGCCCTCTCTCGTCTTCATGAACACCCTGAATCCGGGAGATACCTTCCGGAGTTTCCCACTCTTCCTTATCGGGAAGTAATTGTGAAGCCATACCGTTTCTTCTATCGCATGAAGGACAAAATTGTGTGGATTGTGGCGGTGTGGCATGGCGCTCAACTACCGAATGAACCCACCAACACTCGTTCTCTCCAGCATCCTTCCCAATGTACAAGTTGGGTGCAAGCAGAATGTTCATCCCACTTGCACTAATCGTCGATTATGACGCATTATAGAAGTAGAATGCCCGGGAAGCCGGTCAGTCATTTGAGGTGAAAATGTTCACGGAGTTTCAGTTTCCTTACGGCGATTCCGCTTTGACCGCTCGTATTCCTACCAAAAACATCGCCTTTGCCCTGAAGAGAAAACATGCCCGGGGTCTAGCAGATGAGACCTCCGCCCTGCTGGAGGCCGTCAGGCACCCCACCACCGCCCCTCCCCTCAGCGATTGCGTCAGCCGCGGTGACAAGGTTGTTGTTATCGTCACGGACAATACCCGCCCCTGCCCCGATGACCGGCTGCTGCCGCCTATCCTGGCCGAGCTTGAGAAGAAACTGCCGCGGGAAAATATCACCATCATAGTCGCCCTGGGACTGCACCCGCCTCTGAGCACGGAAGAATTGATTAAAAAGCTGGGCAGGAATATCGTATCGGGCTACCGGGTGCTCAACCATGACGCCACCGATACAGTGAACATCGGTACCACATCGAGGGGAACGCCGGTCGAGGTCAACCGGCAGGTGCTGGAGGCTGACTTTCGCATCAGCACCGGCTTCATCGAGCCCCATTTCTTCGCCGGTTTTTCCGGCGGCAGTAAGAGCCTGTCTCCGGGCGTGGGCGGCCCTAAGTCAATCTATCATAATCACGGCTACGAGATGATAGAGCACCAACTTTCCCGGGCCGGGATTCTGCAAGGGAACCCGGTACACGAAGATATCGTGGAGCAGGCTGGGATGGCCGGGCTCAACTTTATCGTCAACGTTTTGCTGAACGAAAGCAAGCAAATCACCCATGTGGTAGCCGGCGACCCGGTGCAGGCTCATGAGAAGGGCTGCCAGATTGAGCGAGAGCTTGCCGGCGTCGAGGTCGACCATAAAGTGGACATCACGGTGACCACCAATACCGGCGCGCCCCTCGACCTGGATTTGTACCAGACCTGCAAGGGAATCGACAGCGCCTCGCTGATAACCCGGGACGGAGGCATAATTATCATCGCCTCTGCCTGCAATCAGGGCACCGGGCCTGAAGCGTTTACCAGGCCGCATTGTTCTGCTCGCTCGCCGGCGGAGGTGCTGCAAAAGCTAAAGCTCGACAGCCTCAACTATCTGCCCTGGCAGAACCAGCGCCTTGCCAATGTCCAGTGCATTAATGATATCTACCTGGTTTCCGAACTCGATAACAGATTGGTTGAAGATATGATGATAGCGCCTGTCCCCAGCATCGAGGCAGGTCTGGAAAAAGCGTTTCAGAAATTAGGGGCTGACGCTGAGGTGGCGGTCATACCCGAAGGACATATGGTCTTGCCTTTGCTGAAAGGCAAGACGGCTAATTAGAAATCCCCCTCACTCCCCCTTTACGAAAGGGGGATACCTGGAACAAAGGGAGAAAAGTAGCAGGCATCTCCCTTTGTAAAGGGAGAAAGAGGGGGGGGGATTTAGGGCACCTCGCGGGAAGCTTACCGCTGCCAACGTCGATTACCCAGGAGAAACGGATAATGAAGGTGGTTATCGCCCCCCAGGGCTTCAAAGGCAGCCTGGAGGCGCCAAAAGTAGCGCAAGCAATTGAAAAAGGAGTCAGGCGCGCCTTACCCGATGTTGTGACCGTGCTCAAACCGATGGCGGATGGCGGTGAAGGCACTGTGCAGGCTTTGATGAGCGCCTCCGGCGGGAAGATTGTCACCACGCAGGTCGCCGGCCCGCTGGGCAACAAGGTAGCAGCAAAGTGGGGTATATTCCCAGATGGCGCCAGCGCCGTAATCGAAATGGCAGCTGCCTCCGGGATTACCCTCGTGCCATCCGATAAGCTCAATCCCTTAGTGACGACAACCTATGGCACCGGCGAGCTGATTCTGGCGGCTTTGGAACGCGGCTGCCGCAAGATAATCGTGGGGCTGGGTGGCAGCGCCACCAATGACGGCGGGGCAGGGATGGCGCAGGCTATCGGTGTCAGGCTGCTGGATGAAAAGGGCGATGACCTGGCGCCGGGGGGCGCTGCCCTGGCCGGGCTGCATCATATCGAAATTTCCGGACGTGACTGCAGATTAGCCGCCGCCGAGATTTTGGCGGCAACGGATGTGACCAACCCGCTCTGCGGAGAAGAGGGCTGCGCCGCTATCTACGGCCCTCAGAAAGGGGCTACCCCTGAAATGGTGCGCCAACTGGATGCTGCCCTTGAGCACTATACCAAGGTAATCAGGAGAGACCTGGGAATCGATGTCAGGGATGTGCCGGGCAGCGGGGCGGCGGGGGGGCTGGGGGCGGGCTTGCTCGCCTTCGCCGGCGCTAAAATCGTATCCGGCATCGAGATGGTCATCGAGGCGAGCGGCCTGGCTGAGGAGCTTGCCGATGCCGACCTCGTTTTTACCGGCGAAGGCAGGCTTGACGGACAGAGCGCCTATGGCAAGGTGCCAGCCGGAGTAGCCAGGCAGGCGAAAAAGTTCGGTCTGCCGGTGGTCGCCCTCGCTGGCAGTCTGGGTAAGGGTTACGAGAGTATTTATGAGGCGGGGGTGGATGCTGTTACGGTCATCGCCCCCGGTCCCATCAGCCTGGAAGAGGCGATGGCTGATGCCTCGTCGTTAATCACGGATGCCGCCGAACGGGCAATGAGGCTGTTTATGGCGGGGAGGAAATTGGTTTAGTCCGTAGGGTGGGTGCAACCCACCGCCATCGAATCCGTAAGTGGTGGGTTTCGCTTCGCTCCACTACCCCTAGTCCCCCTTCACCAACGTTACTTTCGGCGTGACACCTTCATTGACGACGTTCTTCGGCCATTTGCCGCTGAGGACGCGGGCGACTTCACGCGAGGGGTTGAAGGCTTGGACATCAAGGGCGGCATCGGACATGGAGGCGGAGTGGGGGACGACGACGACGTTATCCATCTTGAGTAAAGGGTTGTCCGGAGCCATCGGCTCTTTCTCGAAGACATCCAGCCCGGCGCCGGCAATCATTTTCTTCTGTAGCGCTTCAATCAACGCAGGCTCATCGACAATGGCGCCCCGGGCGGTGTTGATGAAATAGGCCGTCGGCTTCATTTCATGAAACTCTTTGGCGCCAATGAGGTGGCGAGTTTCATCATTGAGCAGAGCGTGCGCGCTGACAAAATCGCACTGCCTGAGCATAGCGTGCAGGCCGGATATCATGGTGATGCCGGCGTCCTTGGCCAGTTCCGGGTCCACGTAGGGGTCGTAGCCTAATACCTGCAATCCGAAGACGGGCGCTTTGCTCGCTACCCTGCGACCGATGTTGCCGCAGCCGACTATCCCGATGGTTTGGCCGTGTATGGCAGGCATCGGAGACATCACCGGCCTGGTCTCGGCCCACCGCCCCGCTTTGACCATGTTGTTCAAAAGCGCCAGTTTTTTGGCGGTCATCAGCAGCAGGGCCATGGCGTGGTTGGCCACCTCCTCGATGCACCAGTATAGAGCCGGATTGTTGACAATGATGATGTGGTTGGCCGTGGCGGCTTCGACATCCAGCGTGTCATAGCCGACGCTGTAAGTGCCGATCATCCTCAGTTTCGGCAGCGCCGCCATCACACGGGGCGTCAGGAAGCGGCCGCCGCCCAGAATGGCATCGGCATCCTTAGCCACCGCAATGACCTCATCCTCAGAGGTCGGTCTGGCCCCCACCACCTCCACCCCACCCGGCACCCCGGCCAGCTCCTTCTCCTCTGTGGCAAGTGACGCGCTGCCCAATTTCCCCAGACTGACTACCTTGAATTTCTTTGCCATTGTCTTGTCCTCCCTGACCGACTTAGTCCCGGCTCATTCTTTCTTTGGAAACTTTCGAAAAATGAAAACAAGGTGAGCCTATTATGTCACTTTTTATTTGCCGTGTAAATCAAACCTTGTATATGGTTTGCTACATGAATTTCACTACGTCACGACCAAGCCAAAACTAAGTATCGCTACCAATATACCGCTAGCCGGAACCATGCGATACTGAGTGTAATTACCGGATTGTGGGAGGCGGCAAATGTGGCGACG